>CBDUEF010000105.1:0-8247 GCA_965366095.1 uncultured Cypionkella sp.
AACAAACGCGCGCTTCTTGCCACCCTTTCGGCTCTTGCCCTGTGCAGCGCCCCAGCGCTTGCCCAAGACAGCACCGATCCGATCATCATCCCAATTCACAACTGGTCCAGCCAAATCGTCGATTCGAATGTGGTCGGTCAGATTCTGAAATCCGTCGGCGACAATGTTGAATATGTCACCACCGACAGCCAGGCCGTCTACGAATCCATCCGCTTGGGCGATGTCTCTTTGGAGGTTGAGGTTTGGGAAGGCGCTTTCGGCAAATCCTTCCGCGCGGCTCAGGACAAGGGCGGCATCGTTGACGTCAAGACGATGACAGCCGTGACCCGTGAGGATTGGTGGTATCCAAGCTGGACCAAGGAAGCCTGCCCGGGCCTGCCCGATTACAAGGCCCTGAACGAGTGCGCCAAACTGTTTGCCACCCCCGAAACCGGCGACAAAGGCCGTTTCCTTGGTGGCCCGGTCGATTGGTTGAAGCATGATCAAGAGCGGGTTGATGCGCTGGGTCTGAATTTCACCGTGGTCAACGCAGGCTCGGCAGCAGCGCTTTGGGCCGAGATTGCGGCTGCAGAAAAGACCAAGACGCCGATCGTCCTGTTCAACTGGACCCCTAACTTTGTCGATGCCGTCTGGCCCGGCGAGTTTGTCGAATTCCCGAAATGGGAAGACGGCTGCGATACCGATCCGGCCAAGGGCCCGGTTGCAGACAAGACCTTTGACTGCGGCAATCCGGCCAATGGCTATATGAAGATCGCGGCATGGGACGGCATGGAAAAGAAATGGCCCAAAGCCTTTGCCGTGCTGCAAAAGATCGACTTCACCAATGCTCAGCTGGCCGAAATGGCCAAGATGGTGGATGTTGACCAGATGGAGCCGGAAGATGCGGCCACCAAATGGCTGGCCGATAACGAAGCCGTCTGGAAGCCCTGGACCGAATAAATCCTGCCCTGAGGGAAGGCGGTTTCCGCCTTCCCTCGTTTTTGAAAAAAGGACGCGAATTGATGCCATCTACCCCTGCGATTTCCTGCCGCAATGTCTGGAAACTTTTCGGACAAAATCCTGCGGGCTATTTGGCAGGGCTGGAACAAGGCCGCAGCTTTGAAGACATCCGCCGCGATGGCTACATTGCGGGGGTTCGGGATGTGTCTGTTGATGTCGCCAAGGGCGAGCTTTTGGTGGTGATGGGGCTTTCCGGCTCGGGCAAATCGACGCTGGTGCGTTGTATGTCGCGCCTGATCGACGTGACCGGCGGCGAAGTGCAGATCGAGGGCCGCGATATCACCCGCATCGGCGAAGCCGACCTGATCGAGTTGCGCCGCCGCAAGATGGGCATGGTGTTCCAGAGCTTTGGGCTGTTGCCCAACCGCACCGTGCTGGACAATGTGGCCTTTCCGCTGGAAATGCGCGGTCAGGATCGTCACGCCCGCAGGGATCGGGCGATGGAGGTGATCAAGCTGGTGGGGCTTGAGGGCCGCGAAGATTATTACCCCCGCGAACTCTCGGGCGGCCAGCAACAGCGCGTCGGCATCGCGCGAAGCCTCGCCATCGAGCCCGATATCTGGTTTCTGGACGAGCCATTTTCGGCGCTTGATCCGCTGATCCGCCGCGAGATGCAGGACGAATTCCTGCGCCTGCGTGAAATGCTTGGCAAGACCATCGTGTTCATCACCCATGATTTCGACGAGGCCCTGCGCCTGGCCGACCGGATTGCCATCATGAAAGATGGCGCGATCGAGCAATGCGACACGCCCGCCAAAATCGTGCTGCAACCTGCCACACCCTATGTGCGCAAATTCACCGAAATTGTCGAAAAATCGCGCGTGGTCCATGCCAGAGCCTTGGCCCGCCCCCTGAACGGCACCGTCGTTGACGGCGACAGCGTTGCCGCCGGAGCCTCGGTGCTGCAACTGGCGCGCCAGTTGGTGAATGAGACCCGCGAGCATTTGCCCGTGGCCGACAAGGCCGGCAAGATCATCGGCCTGATGAGCCGTCAGGAAGCGCTGGATATTCTGCTGGGCACCGCGCCATGACGGTTTCCACCAAGCCGCGCCCCAGCCTTTTCGGCCTGCCAATCGGAATGCCCTTGGTGCTTTTTGCCCTGGCGGTGAGTGTTGCTGTGCTGAAACCGCTCTTGCCCGGGGCCCTGATCCGGGTGCCCTTGGATGCGGTGATGCCCTATGATCAGTGGCTTCAGCGCCTGTTTGATTTCGTCACCCATGATCTGGGGTTTGGCGTGCTAACGCGCTATATCTCCTCGGGACTTGAGGTTTTGCTGGATGCCACCGGCAATCTGCTGTTCGGCAAGAACCGCTGGCCCAATATCGGGCCGCTGCCCTGGACATCGATAGCCGCCGCGATGGCCGTTCTGGGCTATGCCTTGGGCGGGCGCAAATTGGCGGTTCTGACCGGGTTTACCTTCGTTTGGGTGGCGCTGGTCGGCCAATGGGATTTGGCGATGCAAACCATGTCGGTGATCGCCGTTGCCGCGCCTTTGGCGATTCTGGCTGGTCTGGGTTTGGGCATCCTGTCTTGGAAATCGCGGACCTTTGAGAAATGTCTGGCCCCGGTGCTGGCGATTTTGCAAACCCTGCCGTTCTTTACCTATCTGCTGCCTGCCGTGATCTTTTTCAAGGTTGGCCCCACTGCGGGCTGCGTGGCGACTGCACTCTACGCCGTCTCACCGATGGTGTTGATGACGACTTTGGGCTTGAAGAAGGTTTCGCCCGAGGTGGTTGAGGCCGGGAAGATGAGCGGCTCGACCCGCTGGCAAATGCTGCGCCATGTCTATTTGCCCTCGGCCCGCACCGAGATTTTGGTGGGCGTCAACCAAGCCATCATGCTGTCGCTGGCGATGGTGGTGCTGACCGCCTTTATCGGCATGCCGGGGCTTGGCGCAAAACTCTTGTCCTTGATGAATTCGCTGAAATTGGGCCGTAGCTTTGAGATCGGTGTCACCATCGTGCTGATCGCCATCACGCTTGACCGGCTGTCAAAGGCTTGGGTGGTCAAGCAGCCGGTGCATTTCGAGCGCGGCACGCCTTGGTGGCGGCGCAATATCTATCTGCTGTTTGCAATCGGATTGTTCGCCCTGTTCTGGGCGGTTTCCACGGTGTTTCCGCTGGCAGGCATAATTCCGCGCGGCAAGGATCTGTCAATTGGCACCCAGATCGACGGGGTGTTCGACATCGTGCTGAACAATTCGGTTCTGGTGGCGGTGACAGGCTGGCTGCGCTGGTTCTTGATCACCTGGGTGCTGATTCCGTTCCGTGATGGCCTGCTTTGGCTGCCGACCACCGCGGTTCTGTGCGCCATTGCCGCGGTGGGCTATGCTGTGGGCGGGCGTAAATCCGCGCTGCTGGCGGCAGGGTTCTTTGCTGTAGTGGCGGCAACCGGCTGGTGGGACCGCGCGATGATCACGCTTTACGCCGTGCTGTCGGCGGTGGTGATTGCTGCCTGCGTCGGCCTGCCCCTGGGGATTTTGGCGGCCCAAAGGAAACGCTGGGCCGATCCGATCCTGATCGCCTGCGATACCGCGCAAACCTTCCCCAGCTTTATCTACCTGATCCCCGCGATCATGTTTTTCGGCGTCAACGATGTGGCTGTGGTGTTTGCGATCTTCATCTTCGCCACCGTTCCCCTGATGCGCTACACCATCGAGGGCATCCGCGCCGTGCCCGAGGAATTGATCGAGGCCGCCGATATGTCGGGCGCCACCCGCTCGCAAAAGCTGTGGAAGGTGCAGTTGCCGATTGCCTTGCCAACCATGGCAATCGGCTTCAATCAAGCGATCATGTTCGCGTTTTTCATGGTGATCATCGCGGCCTTTATCGGCACGCAGGATTTGGGGCAGGAGTTGCAGAAAACCCTTGCCGGGGCAGATTTGGGCAAGAATTTCGTCCTTGGCATCTGTGTGGCCCTGATGGCCTTGGCCTTTGACCATGTTTTGATGAAATGGTCGGCCAATCGCCGCAAGATCCTTGGGGTTGGCTGATGCCACATCGCACCATAACCCCAACCCATGCCGCATGTTTCACGCCACTGCCCGATCTTGGATTCGGTGGAAAAGATGGCTCGATGCTGTGGCACAACCTGACCTATGACCGCGCCACGGGCACCGGATCCTATTTGCTGAAGATGGCCCCTGGCGCGTCATCCGCCTTGCATGGCCATGCGGGGGCCGAGGAGTTTCTGGTGCTTGAGGGCGAGCTGGTCGATTTCGACGGTCAGGTTTTTCGCACCGGGGATCATGTGCAACTGGAGGCTGGCAGCGTCCACACCTCACTTAGCCCAACAGGCTGCCGTCTGCTGGTCACCCATTGGGGCCGCACGATTGGCGCAAGATTATCTGATATGGAGCCGCTGAATTGACCACCCAACCGATCTTTGAACAGCCTTATGAGCGTGCGGGGGTTCGCATCCCCGGCCTGCCGGTGCTGCCCCTCGGAGTCGAGCGCCACCCGGTTCCCGGCGGTGGAAGTCGCGCCGTCGAAATCTTCAAGGGCGACCGGATCGTTATTCAAGACCGCGAAGGCCTGCAACCGGTCGAAATGGTGTTTTTCGCCCCCGATGGCCGCTCGGATGCCGCGATGATCGGGGCGAAAGGCGGCCGCGATCCTGCCGGCCTGAAATCGGCCCTTTTGCGCGACCCGTCAGGCCAAAAGGTGATCCGTGCCCTGGAACGCGCCCGCTTTGATCTGGGCCGCGCCGATGGCACGCTGGTGTTCGCCGAAGGTTCGCGCGCCGGAGATACCGCAAGCTTCATCGCCTCACATGACGGGTTGCTGATCGTCTGCGCTGCGGGCGAGCCGATGGAGCCCCACACCCAATGGGCGCCCACCGAAGTTACGCTTTACATCCACCGCGCCAATCCGGCCAATGCCAAAGACCCCAAAGCGCCGCCAGACCCGCTGGCCGACCCGTTGCGCGATCAAAACATCCGCCCCGGTCAGGCCGTTGCCTATGAAATCAAAGCTGGCCAATACATCCAACTCGTTGATGTGCAGGGCCGCGAATGTTCCGACTTTCAGGCCTTTTCGATGCGCGCGCTGGACAAGGGGCTAGAGCGGGAAATCGACCCTACCACCACCCGCTCGCTGATGGGCTCGCTTTACCCAATGCCCGGCCTGCATTCGAAATACTTCTCGGTCGATCACGAACCGCTGGTCGAGATTATCCAGGACACCATCGGGCGGCATGACACTTTCGGCCTGTCCTGCACCGCGCGCTATTACGAAGATCTGGGCTATCCGGGCCATATCAACTGCTCGGATAATATGAACGTGGCCCTTGCCGAATTCGGCATGCGCCCGCGCGCAGGCTGGCCCGCGATCAACTATTTCTTCAACACCCTGCTTGATGACACCCATGCCATCAGCATGGATGACCCTTGGTCGCGCCCCGGCGATTTCGTGCTGCTGCGCGCCCTGACCGATCTGGTCTGCGTTTCCACCGCTTGCCCCTGCGACATTGATCCCGCAAACGGCTGGAATCCAACCGATATTCAACTCCGCACTTACTCTGCGGGCGAAGACTTCAAGCGCTCGATAGGATGGCGCAAAACTCCGGGGGCTGATTTGGAAGAGACTAAGAAGACCGGTTTTCACGAGAGTTTTGCCAAACACACGCGCAAATTCGTCGAATACAATGGCTATTGGCTGCCCTCGGAAATGACCAATCACGGCGCGATTGCCGAATATTGGGCCGCCCGCGAAAAGGCCGTGGTGATGGACCTCTCACCCTTGCGCAAATATGAGGTCACAGGCCCGGATGCCGAGGAACTCATGCAATATTGCGTGACCCGCGACATGAAAAAGCTGCCCGTCGGCGGCATCGTCTACACCGCGATGTGCTATCCGCATGGCGGCATGATCGACGACGGCACCATCTACCGCTTGGGCGAAATGAACTTCCGCTGGATCGGCGGCAATGATCAATCCGGGTTGCAGTTGAAGAAAATCGCCGCCGAGAAAAACCTTAACGTCTGGGTGCGCGGTTCAACCGATCACCATTGCAACATCGCCGTGCAAGGGCCGCTCTCGCGTGAAATTCTGAAAAAGGTGATCTGGACGCCCCCCGCCCAACCCGACATGGACGAATTGGCATGGTTCCGCCTTGCCATTGCGCGGATCGGCGATTTCCACGGGCCGTCAGTAGTGGTCAGCCGCACCGGATATTCCGGCGAATTGGGCTATGAAATCTTTTGCCATCCCAAAGACGCCACCGCCGTTTTTGACGCGGTTTGGGCCGCGGGCGAACCCTTGGGCATGATCCCCCTCGGCCTGAACGCCTTGAATATCCTGCGGATCGAGGCTGGCCTGATCTTTGCCGGTTCGGAATTTGACGATCAAACCGATCCGTTCGAGGCTGGCATCGGTTTCGCCGTCCCGCTCAAGGGCAAAACCGACGATTTCATCGGCCGCACGGCGCTTGAGGCCCGCAAAGCCAATCCGCAGAAAAAGCTGGTGGGTCTTGATCTTGCGGGCGGCATTGTTCCCACCCCCGGCGATTGCGTTCATGTCGGCAAGCCGCAAATCGGGATTGTCACCTCGGCCATCCGCTCGCCTATCCTTGGCAAAGTCATCGCCTTGGCCCGCGTCGATGTCACCCATGCCGCCATCGGCACCGAAGTGGAAATCGGCAGGCTTGACGGTGATCAGAAGCGACTGACGGCGAAAGTGGTGGCCTTCCCGCATTTTGACCCGACCAAAGAGCGCGTCAAAGGCAATTACTGATCCCTTTCTCCCCTTTGGATCAGGTCCCTGCGCCGGAGTTTTGCAAAACTCCGGCGCCTTTTCATAGCAAAAGGCCGGGCGATTGCCCGGCCTTTGCCATTCCCCAATCGGGTTTCAGTTTTTCAGATAGCTTTCCATCGAATCTTCCAGCGCATCTTTCCAAGGCGTGTGATGGATCGGGGCCATGGTGCCGGTGATCACCGACCGGTAAGCATTGTCGCGGAAGGTCATGATATTGCGCTTTTTGTGGTCTTTCCACTCAAAGAACGCCTCGCAAGCGCCATCGACATCAAAGCTCGGATAATCGGTTTCCGCGATCAGCTCTTTGACATATTCGCCCTGATAATGGATCGCATCATGGGCATCCGCCCCGGCATCCTCGCCCGCAACCCGATCCGCCACGTCTTTCAACATCGCGGCCTTATCCGCAGGCAACGCAATCCGCCCCAAAATCACATCGCGCGCCCACCAAGCCTGAGCGTCAAACATGTTGAAGGTGAACCACTGGTCCTGCATCCCGATGTAGAACATTTTCGGATTATGAACAAAGGCCACGCCCTTATAAAGATCAGCTGTGGCCAGCCGGTTCTTGGTTTTCAGCCGCAAATCATCCGGCAAGAAGGGGAAATGGTGCTTGTAACCGGTGCAAAGAATGATCGCATCGATCTTTTTCGACGTGCCATCCGAGAAATAGGCAGTGTCGGTATCGACATGGGTGACAATCGGCACCTCTTGCCAGTTTGACGGCCAGTCAAAGCCCATGGGTGCGGTGCGATGCGCCACGGTCAGCGATTTCGCCCCGTATTTCCAGCATTGCGAGCCGATATCCTCGGCCGAATAGGAGGTGCCGATCAGCAGGATATCCTTATCCTTGAACTCCATCGCGTCGCGGAAATCATGGGCATGCAAAACCCGGCCGTTGAAATGGCCAAAGCCTTCGAACTCTGGCACGTTCGGAGTGGAAAAATGGCCGCTGGCAACGATCACATTATCGAATTCTTCGGCATACATCCGGTCGGCTTTCAGATCATGCACTGTAACGGAAAATTTCTCGGTGGCGGCGTCGAAATTCACCATGCGAATGGTGGTGGAAAATCGGATCATGTCCCGCACGCCGGCTTTTTTCACCCGGCCTTCGATGTAGTCAAACAGCACCGCGCGAGGCGGGTAGCTGCCGATCTGTTTGCCGAAATGCTCTTCGAACGAATAGTCGGCGAACTCCAAACCCTCTTTCGGGCCATTCGACCAAAGGTAGCGATACATCGAGCAATGCACCGGCTCGCCATATTGATCGAGCCCGGTGCGCCAAGTGTAATTCCACAAGCCGCCCCAGTTGTCTTGCTTCTCGAAACAGACGATTTCAGGGATCTCGGCCCCTGCCTCTTTCGCCGATTGAAAGGCCCGAAGCACGGCAAGCCCCGAAGGCCCCGCTCCGATTACAGCTATTCGTTTTGCCATAGAGTCTCAGTCCTTTGTTGGGATTCGTTTCATTTTTGTTTGCTTGGCACGATAGTGC
>CBDUEF010000106.1:0-8189 GCA_965366095.1 uncultured Cypionkella sp.
CCAATTCTCGGCCCGCGCCAAACGATACATTTGGCGAATGGCACTTAAACGCCGTGCCCGCGTTGCCTTGGACAACCCATTCGCATCACAAGACAAAAGATAGTCCTCAACATTGGCGCGGGTCACTTTGGCAAATGCAACCTGTCGGTGCTCACACCAGCTTGCGAAATCCTTGAGATCGCGGCCATAGGCCAAGAGCGTGTTGCGCGCCGCACCCAATTCGGCGGCTTGGCTTTCCAGAAAGACCGAGATCCAGCCATCCTTGGTTGGGGGGGCGACCGGCTTTGTCATCCCCGCCGCTCCAGCAACATCAATTCAAGGGCGGTTCGCCTGGCAACAGTCTCGAGGCCCAAAAGCCGCAAAACCGACAGGCCTTGAGCAACCTCGCTCATATTGCCTTGCAGTCCGTCTTCGATATTGGTCATCGCCAGAAGGATTTCCTCGCCAACGCGCTTTTGTTCAGACAAAACGACAAAGTCTTCTGGCAAAACCGGCGTCGTGAAGGCAGGCGCAATCGCGCGCGCCATGCTGTCAGGTGGGATCAGCCCCTTGACCGACCCAGCCGCAAGGCCTGCAAGAAACCGCGAGCGGTTGTCTTGTGGCGTGTGATTGCTTTTCGCGAGACGTTCGTAATCCGGCGAGAGCAGCCCCATTTGATAGGCAATGCCTGCGGCGTCGCCAGTCAACTTGAATTTTGCCAAAGCCGAGGCGAACAGGGTCGCAAAGGGCACCTCAAGTTCAACATCCCCCATACGCGCCCAAGCCAATGGCAGCCGTTGCTCAACCAAGGTTGCATCGCCTTGACTGATGGCCGCATCAAGCCGTTGAAACGCATCGACACGATCCCAAACACCACCCGAGGCCGCCGGGGTTCGGTCCGTATACAATCCAAGCAAGGCGTTCGGGCTGACCGCGCCCACCCGTGCCAGACGTTCCACAGCTTCCAATTGCGATTTCCAGCCCGCCCGGTCACTCAAGTCGGCCTGCGAGAACGCGGCAGGCAGCGTCGCTGTGCCCAAGGGCTCGCCGACCGCTTCATAAATGCGCCAAATCAGGGGGGTAACGGGTGTCGGTGGTTCGGGTACATCTTCGCCATCGAACAATTCGGGATCCAGAAACCGGGAAAGCAGCAAGTCTTCCTGTTCTGAAATGGCCCCAATCGCTTTGGCCGTGCTCAGGGTCAGGGCCGCCGCATTCCAATCCCCTGATCTCGCGAGGCAAAACACTCGCGCGATCAGCGTTGGCGCAAGGGCAGGGGTGGCGCGCATGGTTTCGCAAGCGCGGTCCTCATTTCCGGTTAGAAGCGCTACGTCAAAAGCGCGGCGGAAAAGGTCGGCCGATTGGATTGGCCCGGCGGCATCAAGCAAGGCCTGAGCCTGATCCAATGCACCGATCTCCAACAGCTTGTCGATCCGCATTGTCAGCAATCTCGCATCGCTGCCGGCATCGGCTGGCGGTTCGGCCTCTGCCAACAAAAGCGTAAGCATCAGGTTTTGCAAAGTTGGCAAGCCATCAATCTCAACTTTGGCCAAGGCCGTGATCACCTCTTCCGTCTTGCCCAGCCCCCAAAGATCATGCGGGAAACCCGTGGTTTCAGGGCTTAAAAGTCCCACCCCATCAAGAGATTGCGCGTCAAGAACACTGACGGCAACCTCGGACGGCAAGGCGCCGACTTTGCTGACAGACTTCTCGCCTTTTACAGCGGGCTGATTGGCAACGCTGCCTGTCGATGGTGATTTGGCCGCAGATGGCTTGCCAATCACCGATTTTGATAACCAATCTATTGCCGACAGCGGGGCCTCAGCCTGCATTGCGACAGGCCAACCACACAGGGCCAACGCAAGCACTCTCCGCGTCGTGCCTGTTCTAATTCCCATTGAGGACCACAGGCTCTGTAACGGTGCCGGTTTTCGGAGCCAAATCCGCAACATAAGCGTAGCCAACAAGCCCTATAAATCCCAAAACTGCCAATACTAACAATAGTTTGAATATGCGCCCCATAAACTGTGCCTTCGCCTTTTGTCTTCTTGCCGATAGGCAACCTATCGGACCGTTTGATGTGCTGCAGGAAATCCACTGCTGACACTGATACTTTTATATATGGTATTTTCGGCGAGTTCACGCCATTCAAGAAGAAAGATTTCTGATCGGCAGGTGCCCGCCGCGGTCAGGATCCGGTTGTAAAGCGGGGACAGGGATGCAACGGCTGACAAAAACCGTCGTCTTGGTGGGCATGATGGGTGCGGGAAAAACAGCCGTTGGCACGGCTTTGGCGCGGTTGCTGGCCGTGCCATTCGTCGATTCGGATGAAGAAATTGTGCGCGCGGCCAATCGCACGATTGCGGAAATCTTTGAACGTGATGGCGAATCCTTCTTTCGCACCCGCGAAACCGAAGTGATTTTACGGCTTTTGCGCGGAGTGCCTTGCGTCTTGTCGACGGGAGGCGGCGCCTTTCTTTCGCAAAACAATCGCGCGCAGATTTCACAGGCGGGGGTTTCCGTTTGGCTGCGCGCCGATCTTGATCTGTTATGGCACCGGGTGCGGCATAAAACCACGCGCCCTTTATTGCGTACGGAAAATCCGCGCGAAACCTTGCGCAGCCTTTACGCGGCGCGGGTGGGCTTTTATGAGCAGGCTGATTTGATCGTCGACAGTTCTGCCGATTTATCTGTGGATGATATGGCACGCCGGGTGCTGGACGCTCTGTCAACCAGATCTGATGTGCTTGAAAGGACTTAGCCAATGCTGCACCCCACTATTGACGTGGTGCCCGTCGAACTTGGTGCGCGCCGCTATGAGGTCAGGATTGGCGAAGGCCTGTTGCAAAATGCAGCGCAGCATCTTGCACCGCTTTTGCATCGACGCAAAGTTGCTGTGATAACGGACGAAACCGTTGCCTCCAAGCACCTTTTGGCCCTCGCCTCTGGCTTTGAAGCGGCGGGGATCACCCTGACCGCGCTGACTATTCCGCCCGGCGAAGCCAGCAAGGGCTGGCCGGAACTTGCGCGCTGCGTGGAATGGCTGATCGAGCAAAAGGTTGAGCGCCGGGATCTTGTCATCGCCTTTGGCGGCGGGGTTGTTGGGGATCTTGTGGGCTTTGCCGCAGCAATTTTGCGCCGCGGTGTGCGCTTTGTGCAATTGCCGACCACCCTGCTGGCACAGGTAGACAGCTCTGTCGGTGGCAAGACCGGGATCAATTCGGCTCAGGGCAAGAACCTGATCGGGGCGTTTCACCAACCCGCGCTGGTGCTGGCTGACATCGGGGTTTTGGCTTCCTTGCCGCGCCGGGATTTTCTGGCGGGCTATGGCGAAGTGGTCAAATATGGGCTGTTGGGGGATGCTCAGTTTTTTGAGTGGCTTGAAAAGCACGGCCCCGATCTTCGTTTGGGCGACAGCGCTTTGCGTCAACACGCCGTCACCCGCTCGGTTCAGATGAAGGCCGAAATCGTGGCGCGTGACGAAACCGAAGAGGGCGATCGCGCCTTGTTGAATCTGGGCCATACCTTTTGCCACGCCTTGGAAAAGGCAACCGGCTATTCTGATCGGCTTTTGCATGGGGAAGGGGTGGCCATCGGTTGCGCTTTGGCGTTTGAAGTGTCGCAACGGCTGGGGCTTTGCCCGCAAGAGACGCCGGGGCGGCTTCGCTCGCATCTGCGCGATATGGGCTGCAAGGTCGATCTGTCCGATATTCCCGGAGAATTGCCTTCGGTCGATGCCCTTTTGGCGATGATGGGTCAGGACAAAAAGGTGATCGACGGTAAGTTGCGGTTTATTCTGGCAAACGGGATCGGAAGGGCCTTTGTCGCAACCGAAGTTCCGATGGATATTGTGCACCAAGTGCTGAGCGATGCGGCTATGCCAAGGCGCTGACAGCGGCCCAACGGTCGGCCCCGAACTTGAAAAGACCATCGCTTTCCCCTAGCAGGAGGGCAGCCTGCTTTTTGGAAGTCTTGCCATGAATGCCACCGACATAGGGCTGTCGCCCGCACCATTTAACCTGCTGTCCCGTCTGAGCGCCTTGCTGAATGTCGGTGGGCCGATGATGTGGATGATTGCGCTGCTGTCGGTTGCCTCGCTCGCGTTGATCTTGTGGAAAGCGCTGCACTTATATCGAATGGGTGTCTTTGGCGGCGGCCGTCGCTCGGCCGAAGCGATTGCGCTTTGGCAAAGGGGCGACATTTCCGCTGCCATCGCCGCTGTTGCCGGACGCAACAGGGCCCGCGCAATCGTCGTTCATTCAGCAATGGTGGCGGCGCAAGACGGCTCACTTGTTCAGGCGGATGCCGAGGCCGAAACCGAGCGCGTGGCGCGAAACATTCTGGCTCAGGCGCGAAAAGGTCTGCGCGGGTTAGAACTTGCCGCAGCCATTGGGCCGCTCTTGGGGCTATTGGGCACGGTTACCGGGATGATTGCGGCGTTCCAGGGCCTGCAAGCGGCGGGCAGTCGCGCCGATACCGCCACCCTTGCGGGCGGGATTTGGGAGGCCTTGCTCACCACTGCCGCAGGCATGGGGGTTGCGATCCCTGCGATGATTGCTTTGGCATGGTTTGATTCCGTGGTGGATGGCTTGCGCCATGATATGGAAGATGATGCGACCAGAGTGTTCTTGCGGCACGCCCGTGGCCCGCGTCTGCAATCTGTCAGGCAAGCCGCAGAATGAAGATTTCCGATCTTCACACAAATCACCGACGCCGTGCGAATTTCACGCCGATGATTGATGTGGTTTTTCTGCTGTTGATCTTTTTCATGATGATTTCCCGTTTTGGCGACAACCGGGGGCTTGCTCTGGTGGTCGCGGGGCAGGGCGCAGCCACTTGGTCTGGCCCGCCGCGCCTTGTCACCTTATCCCCAGACGGTCCGCAGTTGAACGGAACCCCGGTTGGGATTTCCGACCTTGCCACCGCACTTTTGCCTCTGATGTCGGCACCCAGTGATCCGATCGTGTTGCAACCGGGCCCGGATGTTGCCCTGCAATCGCTGGTCGATGTGCTCCTAACCCTGCGAAACGCGGGGATGAGTGGGGTGGTTTTGGCCAAATGATCCGGATCGCCGAAAAAACCCGTAGGCATACCGGCGAGCCCTTGCTGCCAATGATCGACGTGGTGTTCTTTCTTGTCGTGTTTTTCATGCTGACGTCGCGTTTTTCCGAACCCGAACCGTTTCCAATCACGCCCCCGGCGGCCGAAACGGAAATCGCCACCGGAGATTTCTCCCTTTACCTTAACGCGGAAGGGGATTTGGCCCGCCTAACAACCGACAGCAGCGAAGACGAGGTGTTTCGCAGCCTAGCCGCGGATCTCACTGGATTTTGTGCAAGGACCGATTGTGCCAAAACACCCCCGGTCCTGCTTTTGCACGCCGATGGCATGGCTTCAGCCACCCGTGTTACTGGTCTGATCACCGAATTGGCGGCCACGGGATTTTCCGATATTCGCGTCGTGACCCTCAAATGATGAGCCGGCTTTTCGAAGCCATTGTGGCGATGATTGCGGCGCTTGGTATCCATCTTTCTGTCTTGTTCTTGATGCCAGAACCGGAAAAAATCGCGCGGTCTTCGGGTGCGGCCAGCGCTGATACGGTCTCGGTTCTGCCTGCCGATCCCGCAATTCAGGCTCTGATTGCTGCTTGGCAACAGCCCCCGGCGGCACAAAGCGATGCCCCCGCTGCACCTTTGGCACCACAAGCAGGGCCAACCGCCCCACTCTCCGACATTGGGGCCGAGACACCGCAGCTGCCTTCCGCATCGGCCTTGCCAATCATGCCTGAGGCCGATGTCGCTCCTGTTTTGCCCGAACAGGCCGAGCCTCCGCCGGCACCGAAGACTCCTAAAACCAAACCAGCCACTCGTCCGTCCGTTCCGGCTAAGAAACCGTCAAGTTCGGGGGGGGGCGCCTCCGGTGGCGCTTTGGGCAAGACTGCTTCTGATACTGGCGCTGAACCCGGTGCGAAAACACAGATTGCCAAATGGGGTGCAGCCATTCGCGCCCGGATCGAGCGGCGTAAAGCTTACCCAGTGGCGGCGAACGGCAAAAAGGGCCGCGTGGTTTTGAACCTCAGAGTGGCCACCGACGGACGATTGGTTTCTGTCGCGATTGCGAAGTCCTCTGGCAATGCCGCGCTGGACAGCGCCGCACTGTCGGCCGTCAGATCGGCCGGACGGTTCCCGAAATCGCCAAACGGCATTTCCGGCGAAACCGGATTCATGTTGCCGATGTCCTTCAATCCTTGACGTCAAGACTGTTTTTGTGGACCGGGCCCGCGCAGTTAATTTAAGGCGGCTCAATAATTCGCTTGCATAATTATAGCCAGCACCGTTTGATCGTACAAATAACAACGGCTGGAACCACATGCCGAAACAGGGAAACGACGGGGCCTCTCGCCCCATAGCGATAAATGTCGCGAATTTGCACAAATCTTTTGGCGCCCATGAGGTGCTGAAGGGCGTGTCTCTTACAGCGCGCGAAGGCGATGTTGTGGCGATCATTGGCGGCTCGGGCTCGGGAAAATCAACCATGCTTCGCTGCATCAACTTTCTGGAAACCCCTTCGGGAGGGCAAATCGAAATCGGTGGCGAGTCGGTCTCCATGCGCCCCGATGGCAGCCCCTCCGATCGCAAACAGATCGAGCGTTTGCGCCAAAGCTTGGGGATGGTGTTTCAAAGTTTCAATCTGTGGACGCATAAAACGGTGCTGGAAAATCTGATTGAAGTTCCGGTTCACGTTTTGAAAACCCCGCGCGCCGAGGCTGAAGAGCGGGCGCGCAAACTTTTGGAGCGGGTCGGATTGGCGGAAAAGGAAGGGGCCTTTCCCGCCTTTATGTCGGGCGGGCAACAGCAACGGGCCGCGATTGCACGGGCCTTGTGCATGGAACCCCGCGCCATGCTTTTTGATGAGCCGACCTCGGCGCTTGATCCCGAATTGGTTGGCGAAGTGCTGCAAGTGATCCGCGCCCTTGCCGATGAGGGGCGCACGATGATCCTTGTCACCCACGAAATGAAGTTCGCGCGCGAAGTCGCGTCCCATGTCATCTATTTGCACAACGGGGTCATCGAAGAACAGGGCCCCCCCGAAGAACTGTTTGGCAATCCCAAGTCGGAGCGTCTGCAGCAGTTTTTGAAAACCGTGGCTTAGCGCGGACCATCCATCTATAAAGAGAGGACTGACGATGAAAAAACTAGCCCTTACCCTTGCAGCCAGCTTGCTGATGAGTGGCGCTGCATTGGCCGATCAGGTCAAGGTCGGTATCGCTGCTGAGGCCTATCCCCCTTTTGCCTCGCCTGATGCCGCCGGAAATTGGACGGGCTGGGAAATTGATTTTATCCACGCCCTTTGCAAGGCCGAGGAAATGGATTGCGTGCTTACCCCGATCGCCTGGGATGGCATTATCCCAGCGCTGACCTCGGGTCAGATCGACACCATCATGGCCTCGATGTCGATCACAGCTGAGCGTGCGAAAACCATTGATTTCTCAGATAAATATTACCACACGCCGGCCTATGTAGTGGGCACCAAGGGCGTTGAGATGGCCCCCACTCCCGAAGGCTTGGCCGGCAAGATCATCGGTGTGCAAACGTCGACCACGCATGAGGCCTATGTGCAGAAATACTTCGCTCCAACGGCTGCCGAAGTGAAAATCTATCAGACTCAGGATGAAGCAAATCAAGATCTTGCCGCAGGCCGGATTGACGCCATGCAGGCCGACAGCATTGCGATGGATGCGTTCCTCGCATCGGATGTGGGCAAAGCTTGCTGTGATCTGAAGGGCTCAGTGAAAAACGATCCCGAGATTCTCGGTCAGGGCGTCGGCGCCGGTGTTCGCAAGGGCGATGCGGCTTTGTTGGCAAAGATCAACGACGGTATCAAGAAAATCCGTGCTGACGGCACCTATGATGAGTTTAACAAGAAGTATTTCGCCTCGTCGATCTATGGCGACTGATACGGAAAAAGATGCGTAAAAACTTGGGCTTGGCGCAGGGTTTTAATGTGAAATGAGAGGTCTATCCTTGACTAAACTAGCACTAACCCTTGCGGCAAGCCTGTTGATGAGCGGCGCGGCCTTGGCTGAACAAGTCAAGGTCGGCATCGCCGCCGAAGCCTACCCGCCCTTCGCCGCGCCGGATGCGTCCGGCAATTGGAGCGGTTGGGAGATTGATATCATCCACGCCATCTGCAAAGTCGAGGCGATGGAT
>CBDUEF010000107.1:0-8099 GCA_965366095.1 uncultured Cypionkella sp.
GGCGGCGCGGGGGGGCGTGTTGTTCAAGGGCGGGGCGGCGATTGAAACGCTGGCGGAGGTGCATGCCTATGCCTTTGACAAGACCGGCACCTTGACCACTGGGCAGGCAGAAGTGGTGGGGCTGGTGGCCTGTGCGGGTGAGGATGATCGCTCGGTTCTGGCGATGCTGGCGGGGATTGAGGCGCAATCGGAGCATCACATCGCGGGGGCGGTGTTGCGGGCGGCGGAAAATGCCGGGGTTGTGCCGGACAAGGTAGAGGAAACTGTGGCCTGGCCCTCCGAGGGGATCACCGGGCGCGATGGGCAGGGCGGGCTTTGGGCGGGCAATGCGCGCATGGTCGAGCGGCAGGGGGCCGATCTGGAACAGGCTGACCTGATCGCGCTGCAAGAAGGATCGCGCACAGTGATCTATCTGGGGCGCGGGGCGAAGATTTTCGGCGCTGTGGCGGTGGCGGATGCGCTGCGGACGACGGCGGCTGAGGGGGTTTCGGCGCTGCGCAAGTCGGGGGTGAGCGAGATCTTGATGATGACCGGGGACCGGCGGGCGGTGGCGAGCCGGATCGCGGCGGAACTGGGGTTGCATGAGGGCGAGGTGCATGCGGACCTTTTGCCCGAAGATAAGGTGAAACTGGTGGATGCCATGGCTGCAAAGGGCCGGGTGGCCTTTGTCGGCGACGGGGTGAATGATGCAGCGGCTCTGGCGCGGGCCGATATCGGCATCGCGATGGGGGTTGCGGGCAGTGAAGTGGCGTTGCAGGCGGCCGATGTGGCGCTGTTGTCGGAAGATTTGCGCCGGCTGGCACTGGCGCATCGGCTGGCGCGGCGCTGTGCCGGGATCATCCGGCAGAATCTGACCTTTGCTTTGGGCGCGATGGCGGTTCTGGTGGTGGGTGGGTTGTTTTTCGAACTGCCCTTGCCGCTGGCGGTGATCGGCCATGAGGGCGGCACCTTGCTGGTGGTGTTGAACGGGCTGCGGTTGCTGAACGATCCGATCCGGCGGATGTGAAACCGGGGGGCGCTCCTTTGGGGCATTGAGCCCCGCAGGAGCGCGTTGCCACGGGATGCGCCCCTTGGCCGTTTTAGAAGCCAACATCTCCCGAAGGGCCAGAGCCTTGCCACTGTTTGGCAAGGTTGCCAAAGCGGGTAAACTGCCCCTCAAAGCTGAGTTCGACCGACCCGATGGGGCCGTGGCGTTGTTTGCCGATGATCACCTCGGCCTTGCCATGCACCTGCGACATCACGGTTTGCCATTGGGCCATTTTTTCAAGCTCGTGATCGCCCGGCTTTTCGCGTTCCTTATAATATTCATCGCGGTAGACGAACATCACCACATCGGCGTCTTGCTCGATCGAGCCGGATTCGCGCAGATCGGAAAGTTGCGGGCGTTTGTCTTCGCGCGATTCGACCTGACGGCTCAGCTGCGACAGCGCCACGACGGGGATGTTCAATTCCTTTGCGATGGCCTTGAGGCCTTGGGTGATTTCCGACACCTCTTGCACGCGGTTTTCCTTGGAAGTGCCTTTGAGCAGCTGGAGATAGTCGATCATCAGCACATCCAGCCCATGGGTGCGTTTCAAGCGGCGCGCGCGGGCGGCGACCTGTGAGATCGGCAGGGCCGGGGTGTCGTCGATATAGAGCGGGCAGGATTCCAGCGATTTGGCGGCTTCGACAAAGCGGCGGAATTCGGTTTCGCTCATATCGCCGCGGCGGATTTGTTCGGAGGGCACTTCGGAGGCCTCAGACAGGATCCGCGCGGCGAGCTGTTCGGCGCTCATCTCCAGGCTGAAGAAGCCGACGACGCCGCCCTCAACCGCGCCTTCGCTGCCATCATGGGTGACGCCGCGCTTGTAGGCCTTGGCGATGTTGAAGGCGATGTTGGTGGCAAGCGAGGTTTTGCCCATCGAGGGGCGACCGGCGAGGATCAACAGATCAGAAGGGTGCAGGCCGCCAAGCTTCTTGTCCAGATCGATCAGGCCGGTGGAGATACCCGCCAGCCCGCCATCGCGCTGATAGGCGGCATTGGCGACGTTGACGGCATCGGTAACGGCCTTGAGGAAAGACTGAAAGCCGCGCTCGGCCACGCCTTGCTCGCCCAGTTTGTAAAGCCGCTGTTCGGCCTCGATGATCTGCTCTTTCGGCTCGGAGGTGATTTCCACCTTGGCGGCTTTGGCCGAAATATCACGTCCAAGGCTGATCAACTCGCGCCGCACGGCCAGATCATAGATCATCTGGGCATAATCGCGCGCCGCATAGGCCGAGATCGCCGCCCCGGCCAGACGGACGAGATAAGACGGTCCGCCAAGTTCTTTCAGCCCGTCATCATCGTCAAAAAACGGCTTTAATGTCACCGGCGAGGCGAGGGCATTTTTCTGGATGCGGGCGGCGGCGCGTTCAAAGATGCGCTGATGCACGGGATCAAAGAAATGCTCGGGTTTGACCAAGGACGCGATGCGGTCATAGACATCGTTATTGGTCAGGATCGCGCCCAAAAGCTGTTGTTCGGCCTCGATATTATGCGGCAAAACTTCGGTTGGAGCGGCTTGGGTGGCTGGCAGATTTGGGTGCAGCTTGGCAACTTCGGTCATATCATCCTCGGGGGTGCTGGCTGTCTTTGCCTGCAAATGCACATTTGGGCAATCTGGGTAAGTTTGGGGATAAGCGGGTTGTCACCACCTTATCTTTGCAGATTTTGCAAGTAGCCTACCATATTTTGTGGCGCCGTGCGCGAAATTCGCTATGCGAGGGATTCTGTGGATGGGTTTTCCACAAGTTTTCCACAGGCGCATCCACCGTTAAAATGGGTCAGGCTTTGGTGCGGGCGGCCTGCCAGGCGCGGGGATCGTTCAAAAAGCTTTCCACCTCGGCCAGGGTTTTCTCATCGAACGCGCCTTGGGCGCGGGCCTCGGCCAGCACGTCCCACCAGGTGCAAAGATGGTGCAAGGCGATGCCGTGATCGGCCAGCCGTTGGGTGGTTTCGGGGAAAATGCCGTAGTAGAAAATCACCGCCGTATGGGCGCAGGTAGCCCCAGTTTCGCGGATGGCATCGATAAAGGACAGTTTCGAGCCGCCGTCGGTGGTCAGATCTTCGACCAACAGCACACGCTGACCTTCGGTCATTGCGCCCTCGATCCGGGCATTGCGGCCGTAGCCTTTGGGCTTTTTGCGCACGTATGTCATCGGCAGGGCAAGGCGTTCGGCAACCAGGGCGGCAAAGGGGATGCCAGCGGTTTCACCGCCTGCGATGTTGTCAAAGGCTTCGAACCCGGCATTGCGCATCACGGTGACACAAAGAAAATCCATCAGGGCCGAGCGGATGCGCGGGTAGGAGATCAGCTTGCGGCAATCAATATAGGTGGGAGAGGGCAGGCCCGAGGCCAAGGTGAAGGGTGTTTCGGCATTGAAATGCACGGCCTTGATTTCCAAGAGGGCGCGGGCGGTCAGTCGGGCGATTTCTTCGCGCGGGGGAAAGGCGGTCGGGATCATGGCGGTTCCTTTTGGCATTCATCTGTCTGCTAAATATCCCCGCCGGAGGCTCCTGCGGCTGCGGCAGAACGCTCCGCGGAGGATATTTTAAGACAGATGAAACAGCGCAGATTAAGCCTCGACGTGCCAGTGCACGGGGAAGCCGGGGTTGAAGACGGTGACAGGGCCTGCCTCGGAGAGGATTTTTTCGGGGAAGAACTGGGCGGTCTCGTGTTTGACCAGTTTGATTTGGGTTGTGTTGGCGGGAAGTCGGTAAAAGGCGGGGCCGTTGAGGGAGGCGAAGGCCTCAAGATGGTGCAGCGCGCCTTCTTCGTCGAACACATGGGCCAAGAGCGGCATCGTGTTGGTGGCGGTAAAGCAGCCAGCGCAGCCGCAGGCCTGTTCTTTCAGCGCATCGACATGCGGGGCGGAATCGGTGCCGAGCAGGAACATTGCGGCGCCCGAGGTGGCGGCGGCGCGCAGGGCCAAGCGGTGCTTTTCGCGTTTGGCAACCGGCAGGCAGTAGTAATGTGGCTTGATGCCACCGGCGAGGATGTGGTTGCGATTGATGATCAGGTGATGGGTGGTGATAGTGGCTGCAAGATCAGGGCCAGCGTCGCGGACATAGGCCACGCCTTGCTCGGTGGTGATATGTTCCATCACCACGCGCAGGCCGGGGATGCGGCGGCGCAGCGGATCAAGCACGGTATCGATGAACACAGCCTCGCGATCAAAAATATCAACCGAAGGGTCGGTCACTTCGCCATGCACACAAAGCGGCAGGCCGATCTCGGCCATTTTCTCCAGCACCGTTTGCACTTTGCCCAGATCCGCGACGCCCGATTGTGAATTGGTGGTGGCGCCGGCGGGATAGAGTTTGACGGCCTTGATCAGGCCCGAGTTTGCAGCGGCAGCAACATCGGCGGCATCGGTGCTTTCGGTCAGATAGAGCGTCATCAAGGGCTCGAATTGCGCGCCATCTGGCAGGGCTGCCAGGATGCGGTCACGGTAGGCGCTGGCCTGAGCGCCGGTCACAACGGGCGGCACCAGATTGGGCATGATGATCGCGCGGGCGAAATGGCGGGCGGTTTCGGGCAATACGCCTTGAAGCATCGCGCCGTCGCGCAGGTGCAGGTGCCAATCATCGGGGCGGCGAAGGGTGATGCTATATGTCATCCTTGGCGGTTAGCGCATGGGGGGCGGTTTTTCCAGTGGGAAAGCGGTGCGGGCTTGGTGGATGGGCAAAGTTGGGCCTAGACTGAACAAATCGTTTTTCAGGAGGGGATCCATGCTGAAGTGCTTGTGTTTGGTGTTGATGGTCTGGGCGGGGCAAATCCAGGCCCAAGACGTGGATTGTGCCAATGCCCAAGCGCAAATGGAGATGAATTTTTGCGCGCGCCAAGATTGGCAAGAGGCCGATGCCGATCTTAACGACGCCTATAAGTCGGCGATGGTGTTGATGAAATCCATCGACGCCGATTTGCCAGAGGCCGAGCGCGGGGCGGAAGAGGCGTTGCGCAAGGCGCAGCGGGCTTGGGTGACGTTTCGCGATGCGGCCTGCGTCGCCGAGGGCTTTCCGATGCAGGGCGGCTCCGCCCAGCCGATGGTGGTGAATGGCTGTCTGGCGCAATTGACGCGGCAGCGCGCGAAATCGCTTTGGGAGCTGGCTGCCAGCTATTAGGGCGCGTGGTTGCAAATTCGAGCCATGAGCCGAGTGCGTTTGCAATCAGGGGTTTGGCTCGCCCGTCAATTTCGCCAGACGTTTGGCAAAACGGGGGGCTTTCAGGCGGCGGGTGACTGATCGGCAAATCATCAGCTCGCGCTTGCTGCGGCCGGACGATTCGGCCTTGGCCAGCAGCGTGCGCAGATAGGGGCCGAAATTGCGCCGTTTACGCCAGGTTACCGCAAAAGACTGCGGTGTCAGCTTGCCCGCGGCGGCGGCCTCGATCAGGTCGGGCAACACACCGATGTTTTGCAAGGCCCATTCGATCCGCTCGCCCATATGGCGGGTCGAAAGGCGGGTGATATAGGGGGCGCGAAACAGGGCGGCGTGCATCGCCTGTTCGGGGATGGTCGGATCGTGGATCACGGTGGCATGAGCGGCGCCTTCAAGCATGTCGGGGCCGTAGCCATAGCGGCTGGTGAAATCGAGCGATCTTTGGGCGCGATTGCGTCCATCCCAACCGGCCTCGGCCGGATCGAGCGTTGCCCGCGGGTTCAGCGCCAGAACCTGCGCGCCGGGGGCTGCGACGGAATAGGCGCAAGCGGCATAGCCGCCCATGCCAGCGCCGTAAAACAGCACACGATCATAGGGTTCAAAGAAATCGCCGTCCACCTTGGCATCAAAGAACTCATAAACGGCGGGATCGCGAAACCATGTTGGCCCCTCGGCCATCAGGCACAGATGCGACCAGCCGCGCGCGGCGGCGATATCATGCGCCAGTGGCATCTGTCCGGGGCGTTCGCGCGCCGATTCGATGGTTTCGAAACTGACCAGCAGGGTTTTGCCATCATCGACGAACAGCGCGACATGCTGGGTGCCAAGGGCATCAAAGCCGCCTTCTTCGGCTCCAATCCGCGCGATCAGCGCGCGCCAGTCTTGAGCGGTGACTGCCGCCGACGCATCGGTCGGCACATCATCCGCAGGCATGGCACCCTTTGGGGCGGCGAGAATCTCTGTGGTTTCGGACACAATGTCACCTGCAAATTTTTCTCCCCAAGGTTAGGGGCGTCACTGGGGCAGTTTCCTCTTAAACTGTGGTTGCAGCAAGGAAAACCAACCGTTTTTGGGACGTGATGCGGGAACATTCCGGCGCTATTGTTTCCGGGAGGACCAGTCAAACCGGGGTTTGTCGCCGGGATTTAAACACTCAGGGCGAATCTTTGGCCTGTTCAAGTCGTGCATGTGTCACGATGCGGCTGGCCTGTTTTGGGGTCAGGGTGCGAGACGGCGGCGTCATCAGCAACCGGCCAAAGAGCGCGCGCCATGGCTCTGATTGCATCAATTGCGCAAAGCGCGCGTGGCGCCATTGCACCGCGTCGTGATGCAAGCCGGCAAGGATTGGATCGGAATGCAGCGCCAATCGCTCGGCGCTGCTGTTGAGGGCGAGGATCGAGCGGTCTTCGATCTCGCTGAAATTGCGCTCTACCCAATAGCCCATGTCGAAATCAGCGCTTTCGCGATTGGCCCGGCCACGGTCGCATTTCACCAGATAGCTTTCTGCAGCCCCCAAGGCATAGTGGTTGAGTTGCACCAGCGCATAGTTGTTGCGGGTGTAATCTGAAAACAGCCGACCGCTGCGAAAGCCATCGCCAAGCGGGCGGCCCGAGCCATCATACCAGTTGGCGGTGCTGATCTTGTGCGGATCGGGGCTGCGGGGGCGATGCACGCCAAGTTTGCGATAGGCGCCGTTGTTGCGAAACAGGGTTTTGAACATCTGCGCACGCCATGGCCAGCCGATTGCAGCCGGAGCGGCAAGGGTGAAAGTTTCGGTGACCGGGTTGTCTTGATACTCGATCACGCCGGCATTGCCGAACATCCGCCAGGTGAGGCTGATGGCGGTTGCCTCGGGCAGGGCAGACAGCAGATCGGCGACGCGATGCGCGCCGACATGGATATTCACAAATTCGTCGATATCGCAAAACAGCAGCCAATCGGCGGCTTGTTTCAGCGGGTGTTTGTCGGCGGCCTTGAGCATCGCCCATTGCGGGCCTTCGGGATGGGGGCCATCGTTGCGCAAATGGGTCAGCATGCCTATGGCCGCCAGCCGATCCAGCATCGCATCGGTGCCATCGTCGCAATCGTTGGAATAGACCAGAAAATCGGTAAAGCCGCAGGCCCGGTGATGGGCCAGCCATTCCAACAGGAAAGCGCCTTCGTTCTTGACGCCAAGGATGGCAAGGATGCGCATGGGGTTTCGTTTCATTGTCAGGGCAGGCATGGGGGCCGGTTCCGATATTTGGCCCGAGACAGGACGCGAAGGAAAGGGCAAACCATCATCGCACCGTAAAAGCGCGATTGCCGGGTTGGGCAAGCCTGATGGCGGGTGCCAGCCGCTTTCGGTGCTGCAAACACCGAAGTGATATCGGATAACTGAGCGAAACGTTGCCGGGAACCACTTGGTAGGGCAAACTGTTATCGCATAGCAAAGCCAATATGGCCCATGAGACAAGGAAGGTCATCCCGGCAACGCCGACGAGTCGATGTAGCTTGATGGCGAAGATTTTTGAATTGAGTCCGAAAAGGAAATACAGATGAAACGACTGCTCTCTTCCACGGCTGCCTTGTCGATCGCCTTGGCGAATGTGCAACCTTGGCCGCTGATGGCGCAAACGGTAGATGACAGCGGCCAAGTGATCGCCGCTGACGGCTCGGTGCTGTGCGCCCCTACTGCAGATGCCGTCTGCAACCCGGCAGATTTTGCCGATGCCGCCAAGGCGATCGAAGACGCTATGAAGGCGCAAGCAGCAGCAGATCAGGCGGCAGCGGATCAGGCCGCGGCAGATCAGGCAGCGGCAGATCAGGCAGCGGCGGACCAGGTAGCGGCAGATAAGGCTGCGGCAGATCAAGCGGCGGCAGATAAGGCAGCGGCGGATCAGGCCGCGGCGGATAAAGGCGCTGCCGATCCGGCGGCGGC
>CBDUEF010000108.1:0-8094 GCA_965366095.1 uncultured Cypionkella sp.
ATTTGGTTGCCCCATCCGGCATCGCCTTTGCCTTCGTGTTGGGCGTTGACGGCGGCGTTGCGGCGATCAAGCTCTAACTGGTAAAGCCGCGCGCGCAGGGCGATCATACAGGCATCGCGATTCTGGTGCTGCGATTTCATCGAAGAGGTGACCACGATATTGGTCGGCAAGTGGGTGATGCGCACCGCCGAGTCGGTGGTGTTGACGTGCTGGCCACCTGCGCCGGAGGAGCGGTAGGTGTCGATGCGGATATCGCGGTCGGGGATGTCGATCTCGATGTTGTCATCAACCACCGGATAGACCCAGACCGAGCTGAACGACGTATGGCGGCGGGCGGCGGAATCGTAAGGGCTGATGCGGACAAGCCGATGCACGCCGCTTTCGGATTTCAGCCAGCCATAGGCGTTCTGGCCCGAGATTTTGTAAGACACCGAGCGGATGCCAGCCTCATCGCCTGCAGTTTCCGATTGCTGTTCAACCTTGTAGCCCTTTTTCTCGGCCCAGCGAACATACATCCGCGCCAGCATCGAGGCCCAATCGCAAGACTCGGTGCCGCCTGCGCCTGCGTTGATCTCTAGGAAGGTGTCATTGCCATCCGCCTCGCCATCCAGAAGCGCCTCAAGCTCTTTGGCGGCGGCAAGGGTGACCAGCGATTTCAGCGCGGCCTCGGCCTCGGTGATGATTTCGCTATCGCCTTCGGCCTCACCCAACTCGATCAGTTCGACATTGTCGCTCAGCCCCGAGGAAATCAGCTTGTAGGTCGAGACGGCATCCAAAAGGGCTTGGCGTTCGCGCATCAGCTTTTGCGCCTTGGCCGGATCGTTCCACAGGTCTGGGGCCTCGATCAGCGCGTCGAATTCCTCCAGCCGATGCGGCGCGGTTTCCCAATCCATCCGCTGCGCCAGCAGTTTCAACGATTTGGTGATGATATCGACATTGGTCTGCGTTTCGGCGCGCATGGCAGGACTTTCGAGTTTGACTGTGGCGCGTGATAGCGCGGCAAGGGATCAGCGGCAAGGCAGGCGATCAGCGGTCAATAAAGCCCGCCAGAGCTAAGGGTGCCGAAATCGGCTTTTTTCGGCACGGCTTTGACCGACCCATCCGAGGTGGTGACGGTATCCACCTGACCCGATGCATCAGATTCGCCATAGGCAAACAGCGGCAGGTTCGATCCCATGGCAAAGCCCCCATCCACCAAAGCGTCCGCGCCAAAGGCCACATCCTGGCCTTCGCGGAAATACTCGGCGATGACATTGTCGCCCGTCGCCCCTTCGGGAAGTTTTGCGCCGGTAAAGCGGTCGATATTCTGGAAATAGCCGCCCGGTGGCAGTTTGAACTTGGTGCCGCCATAGGTCTTGATCGCCTCTTTCATGAATTCCTGAAAGATCGGAACGCAAAGCGTGCCGCCATAGGC
Source organism: uncultured Cypionkella sp. (assembly GCA_965366095.1). Classification (GTDB taxonomy): domain Bacteria; phylum Pseudomonadota; class Alphaproteobacteria; order Rhodobacterales; family Rhodobacteraceae; genus CBDUEF01. The sequence goes on from CBDUEF010000108.1 coordinate 1,415, forward strand.
GCCCTGCCCCAAGGAACGCGGCTGGTCAAACCCCATGTAGCACCCGGCAACGATGTTAGAGGTATAGCCGATGAACCACACATCCTTGGCGTCATTGGTGGTGCCGGTTTTACCCGCCACCGGAACCGGAAGTTTCACGCCGGTGCCCGAGCCGCGCTTGATCACGCCCTCCATCATCGAGGTAAGCTGATAGGCGGTGATCGCATCCATCACCCGCTCGCGGTTTGAGGTGATCTTCACGCCCTCGCCGCCCGGAAGTGTGGGATCGGCGCAATCGGTGCAATCACGTTGATCATGGCGATAAACGGTTTTGCCGTAGCGATCCTGCACCCGGTCAACCAGCGTGGGTTCCACCCGCTCGCCGCCATTGGCAAACATCGCATAGGCCGCGACCATTTTGTAAAGCGTGGTTTCCTGCGCACCCAAAGCATTGGCCAGAAACGGTTTCATCGGGTTGTAGACGCCGAATTTCTCGGCATAGGTGGCCACCAGATCCATGCCGATTTCTTGCGCGATGCGGATCGTCATCAGGTTTCGAGATTGCTCGATCCCGGTGCGCATCGGGGTGGGGCCATAGAATTTGTTCGACGCGTTTTTGGGCGTCCAAAGGCCCTGAGGGGTTTCCACCTCGATTGGCGCATCAACGATGATGGTGGCGGGGGTAAAGCCTGAATCGAGGGCCGCCGCGTAGACGAAGGGTTTGAACGAAGAGCCGGGCTGGCGTTGCGCCTGCGTTGCGCGGTTGTAGACCGAGGCCTGATAGGAAAAGCCCCCCTGCATGGCGATCACGCGACCGGTGTTGACGTCCATCGCCATAAAGCCGCCCTGCACTTCGGGCACTTGGCGCAAAGACCAGCGCTGAAAGCTGCCGTCCTTTTCGTCGGTGATGGCGCGCACCATCACCACATCGCCAACCGAGACCAGATCGGCCGGCACCTTGGCCTTTTTGCCCAGCTTACCATCGGCCAGTTTCTTGCGCGCCCAAGTTACATCTGCGGCCGGCAGGGTGGTATCGGTATCACTGACCCCTTCGATGCCAAGCCGCGCGGTCGTCTCACCAAGCTCTAGAACCACGGCGGCTTTCCAGCCTTCGACATCGCGGGGCAGATCGCGGACGTTTGAGAGTGCGTCGCGCCAATCTGCCTCGGATCCCAGCACCCCGATGGGGAGGGTTTGTCCGGTGCCGCGCCAAACGCCTTGATTGCGATCATATTTTTCCAAACCGCGCCGCAGCGCCCGCGCGGCCATCGCCTGAAGCTCGGGATCGGCGGTAGCGCGGATCGACAGACCGCCGCCGAAAAACTCGGCCTCGCCAAAAGTGCCTGAAAGTTGGCGCCTGATCTCGTCGGTGAAATAGTCGCGCGGCGGCAGGCTGTCACGGAAGGCCGGGTAATCACCGGCCTGCACGGTTTTGAGCGGCTCGTCCTTCTGAGCGGTATAGGTGGGCTGATCAATAAAGCCGTTTTGATACATCTGCTGCAAAACATAGTTCCGCCGCGCGACGGCATTGTCATATTCCTCGACCGGGCGCAGGCCCTTGCCGGGGGATTTCGGCAAAGCGGCCAGATAGGCGGCCTCGCCCACGCTCAGCTGATCAAGGGTTTTGTTGAAATAGGTTTGAGCGGCAGCGGTGACGCCAAAACTGCGATAGCCCAGATCAATCTGGTTCATGTAAATCTCAAGGATGCGGTCTTTGGACAGGGTGCTTTCAAGCCGCGTCGCCAGAATGATTTCCTTGATTTTCCGCTCAACCCCTTTGGCACCCTTGCGGGTGCCATCCAGCAGCATGTTCTTGGCGACCTGCTGGGTGATCGTCGAGGCGCCGCGCACATCTTCGCCCCGGCTGGCCAAAGCATCGCGAAAGGCCCCGGCCATCCCGGTGACATCATAGCCCTTATGGGTGAAAAAATGCTTGTCCTCGGCAGAAATGAAGGCATCTTTGACCAGATCGGGGATCTCGTCGATCGGCGTGAAGAGGCGGCGCTCTTTGGCAAATTCGTCGATGATCTTGCCTTCGCCGGAATAGACGCGGCTGATGGTGGGCGGGGTATAGCGGGCCAGGCTTTCATGGCTGGGCAAGTCGCTGGAATACATCCAGAAAATCGCGCCGATGGTCAGGGCGCCAAACAGCAAACCCAGCGTAACCATTGTAAAGATGGCCCCGAAAAAGGACCCGATAAATCTGACCACGCCGCCAACCCCTGCCCGAACTTTGGTCCTTATATACGCAAGCGCGGGGGAAGGTCAAAACGCGATGCAGCGAAAGTGATTGCTTGGGCGGTGGGGCGCTTTGCGGGCTAGGGAGCCGACTTTATCCCCGTCAGGCTGGAAAGCGCCGCATCTTCCTTGGCCCAAGCGCGCAGGCCATCGCGCAGGGCCGCGGCCATTTTCGCGCGCCAGTCGGGATCATTCAAGCGGGCCAGATCGCGCGATGACGACAAAAAACCCAATTCGAGCAGGACAGACGGAATATCGGGCGATTTCAGCACCGAAAAGCTGGCCTGTTGCAGGGGATGGCTGTGCATTTTCAGCTTGGCCGCTTGAATGGCGCTGACCAGCGACTGGGCAAGCCGTGCCGTGCGCGGCGTGGTCTCGGTCCGCGCCATATCCATCAAGACGGTAGCCACAAGATCATCGGCCTGCGACAGATCAACACCTGCCAAAAGATCATCGCGGTCGTGGCGCTCGGCCAGCGTGGCCGAGGCTTCATCACTGGCATCTTTGGCAAGGGTATAGAGGGTGGCACCAACGGCTTCGCCCTCGGCAATGGCATCGGCGTGCAAGGATAGGAACACTTGCGCACCGGCAGCGCGGGCAATCGAAATCCGGGTTTCCAGCGGCACGAAAACATCGGATTCGCGGGTCATCACCACTTGAAAACCGCCGTCACGCAGCAAGGCCTCTTTCAACTCACGCGCGAAGGTCAGAACGAGATTGGCCTCATTCTGGCCCTCACGCTCGGCACCCGGATCAATGCCGCCATGCCCCGGATCAATGACAACAATCAGCGGGCCGCCCTTTTTCACCAAGGCTGCGGGCAAATCCGAGGCGCGCGGCAGCGCCCATTCGGGCGGCTCGGGCGCGCTGGCTGCTTTGGCAAAGCTGGCTTGATCGGTGCCATCAAGCCGCAGCACCAAGCGGGTCTCCGCTTGGGTTTGCATTTCGGCGCTGCTGATCCGCATCGGGCCGCCCAGCATCAACACCAAGCGCGACCAGCTGGGCCGAAAACCACCGGCGCGCAGATCGGATTTATGGGCAATGGTTTCAACGCCGGTCCAATCCACTTCGCGCATATCCAGCACCAGACGGGGCGGGTTATCCAGCAAGCGAACCCGCCAAGGCACCGGCTGGCTGATCGCGAAAGACAGATCAAGGCTGCTCGCGGTCTCGGAAATCGAGGATTTGCCGGCATCAAGGCGTGCCAGAGCCGACAAATCTTGCGCCGCGGCGGGCGAAATCCAGAGCATTGAAATCAAGATCAGGAAAAGATACCGCATTGCCGCCCTGCCCTTTTTTGCGATTATCTTGCGCGCTGGTGCCAAAGTAAACTCAGGCTTTGCGGCGGTTGGCCATGAAGGCCTGCAAGCGCGCAAGACCCTCTTTGATATCGCCCGTCGCACCGGCATAGGAAAAGCGCAAGGTGGTGGCCCCGCGATGGGGATCGAAATCAAGCCCCGGCGTCACCGCCACGCCCACGCTGTTCAAAATCTCACGGGCGAAAGCCAGCGAGTCGGTGGTCAGGTTTTCGACATCGGCATAGATGTAAAAGGCCCCGTCAGGTGGCGCGATCCGATCAAAGCCAGCGCGCGGCAGGCCCTCAAGCATCAGGGCACGGTTTTGGGCATAGGTGGCGCGGTTGTCCTCCATCTCATCGCTGCACTCAAGCGCTGCCAAGGCAACGATCTGGCTGGCATGCGGCGCGCAGATGAAAAGGTTCTGCGCCAACCGCTCGATGGTGCGGATATGGTCCTCGGGCACCACCATCCAGCCGATGCGCCAGCCCGTCATGCTGAAATATTTGGAAAAGGAATTGATCACATAGACCTGATCCGAGATTTCCAGTGCCGTGGTGGCGCGCTCGCCATAGTGCAGCCCGTGATAGATCTCGTCGGACACAAAGCGGATGCTTGCGCTTTGGCTGTGATCCATGAGCGATTTCAGCGCGTTATAAGACAGCATGGTGCCGCTGGGGTTGCCCGGAGAGGCAACAATCAGCCCCTGAAGGTTTTGCCCAATCAGATCGGCGGCAACCGGCTGCAAGCGGTTTTCGGGCCTGGTTGGCAGGCCGACCGGGGTGATCGACAGGCTTTTCAGGATTTGGCGATAGCTGGGATAGCCGGGCTCGCCCAGCCCGACGCGATCCCCCGCGTCAAACAGCGCGGTGAAGGCCAAAAGAAACGCCCCCGATGAGCCAGAGGTCACAATCACCCGGTCAGGGTTCAGATCGACGCCATACCAACGCTGATAGAGCCCGGCGATGCCGCGGCGCAGCTCGGGCAGGCCAAGCGACACCGAATAGCCCAAGGGCTGTGTGTGCAACTGGGCCTCCAGCGCCCTGCGCGCCGCCATCGGTGCGGGCGTGCTTGGCTGGCCGATTTCCAGATGGATGATGCGCTGCCCGGCGGCTTCCAGCTTGCGCGCCTCTTCCACCATATCCATCACAATAAAGGGATCAACCTGACCCCGCCTTGATCTATCCATCGCCCTGCCCTTATGGTTGACGCCAATTGTTCACCGAGCGCGGGCCGCGTCAAGCCCACGCCAGACTTGAGGTATTTCGATGCGGTTTTCTTTGGGAGCGATGTTAGCCCCGGCCCTTGTGATGGCGTCAACCGCCTATGGGGGCGGTTTGGGCGATATGACCGAGGCCGAGCGTGAGGCGTTTCGGGCCGAGGTAAGGGCGTATTTGGTGCAAAACCCCGATGTTTTGGTCGAAGCGATGAATGTGTTGCAGGATCGTCAGGCCGCGTCAGAGGCTGCGGGCGATCAAAAGCTGCTGGCTGACAATGCCGATCGCATTTTCAAGGACACTGACAGCTGGGTTGGCGGCAATCCGAACGGCGATATCACCATGGTGGAATTCATGGATTACCGCTGTGGTTATTGCCGCAAAGCCTATTCCGAAGTTGAGGATCTGGTCAAATCGGACGGGAATATCCGCCTGATCATGAAAGAGTTTCCGATTCTGGGTGCCGATAGCATGACGGCATCACGCTTTGCCATTTCGGTGCGCCAGTTGCATGGCGATGATGCCTACAAGGCCGCACATGACGCCCTGATCACCATGCGCGGCGATCCCGACGAGGCGGGGCTTACCCGATTGGCGCAAGAGTTGAAATTCGATCCCAAACCCATTCTCGACAATATGGGCAGTGAGGCCGTAACCAAGGTGATCGCGGCCAACCATGCTTTGGGCGATACGATGCAGATTTCCGGCACGCCGACTTTTGTCGTCGATAAGATCATGTTGCGCGGTTATGTGCCACTGGCCGATATGCGCCAGATCGTGGCGGAACAGCGCAAGGACGGCTGATCACTCGGCTTGGGCGGCCTCGATCTCGGCCGCTTTTTTCTCAACCAGATCAACGATGTGATCCACCATCGCCTCGTTGCCAAGGGTATGGGCCTGCTTGCCTGCAAGATAGACCATGCCCTTGCCCGCCCCACCGCCGGTAAAGCCGATATCGGTCATCAAGGCCTCGCCGGGGCCGTTGACGACGCAGCCGATGATCGACAGGCTGAGCGAGGTGGTGATATGGGCAAGGCGGTCTTCCAGCGCCGAAACCGTCTTGATCACGTCAAACCCCTGACGCGCGCAAGACGGGCAAGAGATGATGGTAACGCCGCGATGACGCAGGCCAAGTGATTTCAGGATATCAAAGCCAACCTTCACCTCTTCCACCGGATCGGCGGACAGCGAGACACGGATGGTGTCGCCAATGCCGGACCACAGCAGATTGCCAAGGCCGATGGCGGATTTGACCGTGCCCGACATCAGCCCGCCCGCCTCGGTGATGCCAAGATGGATGGGCGCATCGGTGGCAGAGGCCAATTGCTGATAGGCGGCGGCGGCCATGAACACATCCGACGCTTTCACCGAGATTTTGAACTCGTGGAAATCATTGTCGAGCAACAGGCGGATGTGATCCATGCCGGATTCAACCATCGCATCCGGGCAAGGTTCGCCATATTTCTCAAGCAGATGCTTCTCAAGGCTGCCGGCATTGACGCCAATGCGGATCGAGCAGCCATGGTCCTTGGCCGCCTGCACCACATCGCGCACGCGCTTTGCGTCGCCAATATTGCCGGGGTTGATGCGCAGACAGGCGGCGCCCGCCTCGGCGGCCTCGATGGCGCGTTTGTAATGAAAATGGATATCGGCAACGATCGGAACCGGGCTTTCGGCAACGATCTCGCGCAGCGCCTTGGTGCTGGCGGCATCGGGGGTGGACACGCGCACGATATCGGCCCCGGCAACCGCGCAGCGCTGAATCTGCTCGATGGTGGCGGCAATATCGGTGGTCAGCGTGTTGGTCATGGTCTGCACCGAAATCGGCGCATCCCCGCCGACCAGCACCTTACCCACACGGATTTGGCGCGAGACACGGCGGTCAATATTGCGCCAGGGTCGGATCGGATTATGGGTCATTGAAGGTCTCTGAATTGGGTGCCGTAGTCAT
>CBDUEF010000109.1:0-8046 GCA_965366095.1 uncultured Cypionkella sp.
TCAACACCGTTGATCTGACGGCTGAGACCGGAGTGCTGGACTGGATTTCCGACACCTATGACGACGATCTGCCCTATTGGCGCGAAGTGGGTGCGCGCGATCAGTTGGTGATCCCCTACACGCTTGAGGCCAATGACATGCGCTTTGCCACCGCGCCGGGCTACATCGAGGGCCAGCAGTTTTTCCAATACCTCAAGGACAGTTTCGACACGCTTTATGCCGAGGGTCAGGCGGGGGCTGCAAAGATGTTTTCCATCGGCTTGCACTGCCGCCTGATCGGGCGTCCGGGCAAGATCGCAGGCCTCAAGCGCTTTCTCGACTATGCAAAATCGCACAAAGACGTCTGGTTCCCGCGCCGGATCGAGATTGCCGAACATTGGGCAAAAACCCATCCGCACAAACGCTTCGAGCGGCCTTCTCAGATGACGCGTGAAGTCTTTGTCGCCCGCTATGGCACCATTTTCGAACATTCGCCCTGGATTGCCGAGCGCGCCTTTGATCTCGAACTCGGCCCCGCGCATGACAGTGCGATTGGCCTGCACAATGCCCTCGCCCGGATGTTCCGCTCGGCCTCTGCCACGGAACGCATGGGCGTGTTGACGGCGCACCCCGATCTGGCAGGCAAACTCGCCGCCGCCAAACGGCTGACACCTGAGTCCACCGCCGAACAGGCCGCGGCGGCGCTGGATGCGCTCACCGATGCCGAGCGCGTGGCGTTTTCGCAGTTGAACAGCGATTACGTCGCCAAGCACGGCTTTCCCTTCATCATCGCCGTGCGTGACAACTCCAAGGACAGCATCCTTGCCGCCTTCAAAACCCGGATCGGCAACGATACCGCCACCGAATTCGCCACCGCCTGCACCCAAGTCGAGCGCATCGCTGAACTTCGCCTAAAGGATTTGCTGCCATGACCAGCTATTACACGCCCCCCGGTGGCCTGCCGCCGCAATCGGCGCTGATGACTCAGCGCGCGGTGTTCACCAGCGCCTATGCCTTCATCCCCAAGGGCTGCTTTTCCGATATCGTGACCAGCTACCTGCCCGGCTGGCGCGATACCAAACTCTGGATGATCGCGCGGCCGATGTCGGGATTTTCGGAAACCTTCTCGCAATATGTGATGGAGGTGCAGCCCGGCGGCGGCTCTGACGCCCCCGATGCCGAAACCGGGGCCGAGCATTTCCTCTTTGTCACCGGCGGCTTGATCACCCTCACCATCAACGGTCAAGGCCATGAGCTGGACGAGGGCGGCTATGCCTTTATCCCCGCCGGGGCCAAATGGACGCTGCTGGCCGAGGGCAAAGCCCCGGCCAAATTCCACTGGCTGCGCAAACTTTATGAACCCGCGCCCGGCGTCGATCTGCCCCCGGCGTTTGTCACCAACGAAAAAGACGTGGCCCTAGGCCTGATGCCCGACACCAATGGCGTCTGGGGCACCACCCGTTTCGTTGATCCGGCAGATGTGCGCTATGATGCCCATGTCAATATCGTCACCTTTCAACCCGGCGGGGTGATCCCCTTCGAGGAAACCCATGTGATGGAGCATGGCCTCTATGTGCTGGAAGGCAAGGCGGTCTATAAACTCAATCAAGACTGGGTCGAGGTTGAGGCCGGCGATTTCATGTGGCTGCGCGCCTATTGCCCGCAGGCCTGCTATGCGGCGGGCCCCGGCCCCTTCCGCTATCTGCTTTACAAAGACGTCAATCGCCATGCCACCCTGCGCGGCCCCGGCGGCTATCGCCCCGCGCTTTGATTTCATCTGTCTGAAAATATCCCACGGGGGTCCGGGGGCGTGAAGCCCCCGGCGCTGGCCACAAAGGAAACCGATGACCACTCTCACACTGAACCCGTTGACCGCCGAAGCCTTCGCGCCTTTCGGCGATGTGCTTGAAGCCACTGGCGATTTCCGCCCGATCAACGCAGGCCTTTGCAAGCGCCATCATGACCGCGCCCGCCTTGACATGGCGCCCGAGGTCGATGCGGCCAATCGTGCGGGGATTTCCATTTTCAACGCCACGCCGCGCGCGCTGCCCTACAGCTTTGATCTGATTGAGCGCCACCCCGAAGGCTCGCAGGCCTTTATCCCGATGACGCAAAACCCGTTTCTGGTGATCGTGGCCGCCGATACCTCCAGCACGCCTTTGGCCTTTGTGACCAATGGCGCGCAGGGGATCAATCTGCATCGCGGCATCTGGCATGGGGTTTTGGCGCCATTGCACGCTCCGGGCCTTTTCGCCGTGGTCGACCGCATCGGTGCCTCGGCCAATCTTGAGGAATTCCGCTACGCCACGCCTTGGCTCATCGAGGCCTAGGCTGCGCAAAATGACCGGGGGCCAACCCCGGCTTCTAACCGGACGTGCAAAAAAGGGGCAGCACGAGACGGCGCGAATAAACGCCCCAAGGGAAGAGGAAACACGAATGGCAGATACGACCCATCCGGTGGATGAAAGACTCGCCGCCCCCAAGCTTTTCACGCTTGGTCTACAACATGTGCTGGTGATGTATGCCGGCGCGATTGCCGTGCCGCTGATCATCGGGCGCGCTTTGAAACTGGAACCGGCCGATGTGGCCTTTCTGATTTCTGCTGACCTCTTTGCTTGTGGGCTTGTCACGCTGATCCAAAGCCTTGGGCTGACCCAGTGGTTCGGCATCAAACTGCCGGTGATGATGGGGGTAACCTTTGCTTCTGTCGGCCCAATGCTGGCCATGGCGGGCGCAAACCCCGGCCCGGATGGGGCACGGATGATCTTTGGCTCGATCATCGGGGCGGGGATCGTTGCGATGCTGATCGCGCCGCTGGTCAGCCGGATGTTGCGGTTCTTTCCGCCCGTTGTGACCGGCACGATCATTCTGGTGATCGGTGTTACCTTGATGCGCATCGGCATCAACTGGATCTTTGGCAACCCCTTTGGCCCAACCGCGCCGCAAATCGTCGATCCTGCCAATGCGGAATGGCTCAAGGCCGTGACCGATCTGGCCGCTGCCGGAGGCACGGCAATTCCTGAGGTTCCCAAAGGTCTTGGCCTTGCCCCATCCGTGAACAACCCGGCCTATGCACCGCTGGCAAGTGTTGGCATCTCGGCCATCGTTTTGGCGGCTGTGTTGCTGATCGCGCGTTTCGGCAAAGGCTTTGTTGCCAATATCTCGGTGCTTTTGGGCATCATTCTGGGCGCGGTGATCACCACCCTGACCGGCGCGATGACCTTTGGCAAAGTGGCGGATGCCTCCTGGTTCGCGCTGATCTCGCCGTTCCATTTTGGCACGCCGATTTTTGCTTTGGTGCCCGTCGTGACGATGTCTTTGGTGATGATCGTGGTGATGATCGAATCCACCGGCATGTTTCTGGCGCTTGGCGATATGACCGGCCGCAAGGTGACGCAGCCGATGCTGTCGGCAGGGTTGCGCACCGATGGCTTGGGCACGCTGATCGGTGGCTTGTTCAACACCTTCCCCTATACCTCGTTCAGCCAGAACGTTGGCCTTGTCGGTGTGACCGGCATCAAGTCGCGCTTTGTCTGCGTGGCCGGTGGTCTGATCCTGATCGTTCTGGGGCTGGTTCCCAAAATGGGCGCTTTGGTTGAGGCTTTGCCGGTGTCGGTTCTGGGCGGTGCGGGTCTGGTGATGTTTGGGATGGTTGCGGCCACGGGTATCCGTATTCTGGGCCGGGTGGATTTCAGCCAAAACCGCAACAACCTGTTCATCATCGCGGTGTCTTTGGGCTTTGGCATGATCCCCTTGATCGCGCCGAACTTCAAACAGTGGATGCCGCATGATCTGCACCCGCTGATCGAATCCGGCATTCTGCTGGCCTCGATTGCCGCCGTGGCGCTGAACGCCTTCTTCAATGGCGCCAGTGCCACTGAAGAGGATCTGAAAGACGCGGCTGAGCACGCTGATCACTGATCTGGTTTCGGTTTGAAACAGCGCCCCTCCGAGCCAGTTTCGGGGGGGCGTTTTCATGTTCCGAGGGCCGCAGGACTTGACACCCCCGCCCCTTGCAAGCCTGATGCGGGCGACATTGAAAGGCCCCGATATGCCGCAAACCCTTGGCCCGCTGCTGAGCACCGCCCCGCCACTATTGTCGATGGATGAGGCGGCAGCACTGGCGCGGCGGCATTACGGCATCAGTGGCGAATTTCAGCGCTTGACCTCGGAACGCGATGCGAATTACCGCATCAAGGCGGCCGAAGGCGCCTATGTGCTGAAACTCGCCAATCCAGCCGAGCCGCGCGAGGTTACCGATTTTCAAACCCGCGCGCTGTTGCATCTTGCGGGCAGCGGCCTGCCGGTGCCACAGGTGATCCGCAGCAAGGTGGGCGCGGTTGAGGTGCCCCTGCCCCAAGGCGTGTTACGGGTGCTGTCCTATCTTGAGGGCAAGCCGCAGCATCTGACACCGCAAACCCCGGCGCAATCGCGGGCGCTGGCGGCGATGGCCGCGCGGATTTCGCTGGCGCTGCAAGGCTTTGATCACCCGGCGGCGGGGCATGTGCTGCAATGGGACATCAAACAGGCGGCACGACTGCGCCCGCTTCTGGGCAATGTGCCGGGCGATCTGGCCGAGGTTTGCCTTGCCACGATGGACCGGTTCGATGCCATAGCGCCCCTTTTGCACGACTTGCATGCGCAGGTCGTGCATAATGATCTGAACCCGCATAACGTATTGGTAAATCCAGATAATCCCGATCAGATCGCGGGCATCCTCGATTTCGGCGATATGGTGAAAACGCCGCTGATTTGCGATGTGGCGGTGGCGGCGTCTTACCTGATCGATCCGGGCCAAGCACTGGACAGCCTGAGCAATTTCCTGCGCGCCTATCACGCCGTTTTGCCGCTGACGGCGACCGAACGGCGGCTATTTCCTGATCTGGTGATGGTGCGGATGGTGACCACGATCACCATCGCCTCGACCCGTGCGACGCGGCAGCCCGAAAATGCGCCCTATATCTTGCGCAATCTGGCCACTGCGCGCCCCGGATTGATGGCGCTGGCGGCGCTTGAGCGTGAGGCGGTGGCCGCCGCAATGGAGGCGATATGAAAACCGATGGCACCATGGTGAACGCCTATGTTCAGGGCGCGGGCAAGCTCACGCCCGAAGATGAGGCGCTGGTGGCGCGGCGAATGCGGGTTTTGGGCCCGGCCTACCGACTGTTTTATGAGACCCCGGTGCATCTGGTGCGTGGTGAGGGGGTTTGGCTTTATGACCGGGACGGTCAGGCCTATCTGGATTGCTATAACAACGTGGCCTCGGTCGGGCATTGTCATCCGCATGTGCTGGCGGCCACCGCGCGGCAATCGGCCTTGCTTTCCGGCCATACCCGCTATTTGCACGATACGGTGCTGGACTATGCAGAAAGGTTGCTGGCCACTTTCCCGTCCGAGTTGTCGCAGGTGATGTTCACCTGCACCGGCTCTGAGGCCAATGATCTGGCGTTTCGCATCGCACAGGCCCATAGCGGCGGCACCGGGTTTATCGTGACCGAGAACGCCTATCACGGGGTGACGCAGGCGATTGCGGGGCTTTCGCCCTCACTCGGGGTAGAGCTTGGCGCGCATGTGCGTAAGGTTCCCGCCCCCGATCCGCAGCATTTGCCGGGCGATCTGGGCGCAGGTTTTGCCGCCGGGGTGCAGGCGGCGATTGACGAGATGCGGCGGCAGGGCATCAAACCCGCCGCGCTGATTGTCGATACGATCTTTTCCTCGGATGGGGTATTTGCCGATCCGCCCGGCTTTCTGGCCCCGGCGGTGGCGGCGATCCGTGCGGCGGGGGGCCTTTTCATCGCGGATGAGGTGCAGCCGGGGTTTGGCCGCACCGGCGATGCGATGTGGGGGTTTATGCGGCACGGTTTGGTGCCGGATCTTGTGTCCTTGGGCAAACCGATGGGCAATGGCTATCCGGTGGCGGGGTTGGTGATGCGCCCCGAGGTGGTGGCCGAGTTCGGCGCAAAGGCGCGCTATTTCAACACCTTTGGCGGCAATGCGGTGGCGGCGGCCACGGCGCTTGCGGTGCTTGAGGTGATCGAGGCTGAAGGGTTGCAGGAAAATTCCCGCGCGGTGGGGCGGATGTTGCGCGACGGGCTGATTGATCTGGCCAGCCGCCACGCCTGCCTTGGGCCACTGCGGTCGGCGGGGCTGTTTCTGGGGCAGGATATTGTTAACGGCGACACCCCGGATGCGGCCAGAACCGCGCGGCTGGTCAATGGTTTGCGCGACGCGCGCATCTTGATTTCAGCCACGGGACCGCGCGCCAATGTGTTGAAAATCCGCCCGCCGCTGGTGTTCAGTGCCGAAAATGTCGACCAATTCCTGACCGGCTTCGAGAGCGTATTGCGGCGGCTGTAAGCGCTATGTCGCAGCCATGGCGCGCTTGATCGAGTCCTTGACATGGGCGGCCATGAAATCGGTGAAGAGCTTGACCTTGGGGTCTTTGAGCCTGCGATGCTGTGACAGGCTGGAAAGCTGTGTCGGCATCGGCGGGGTGGCTGTGGCGACGGCGACCAAGCGGCCCTCGCGCAGATATTGCGCCACCTCGAACAGCGGTTTCATCACGATGCCGCGCCCGTCCAGCGCCCAGCCGGTCAGCACATCGCCGTCATCAGATTCGAAAGGCCCGGTGATTTCATAGCGCCGCACGCCGTCCGGTGTTTGCAGCGCCCATTGGAATTCCTTGGCGCCGGGAAAGCGCAGGTTCAGGCAGTCGTGCCGATCATTCACCAGCGCCGCACCGTCCACAGGCATGCCGCGCCGGGCGATATAGGCGGGCGAGGCGCACAGAACCCGTGGGCAATCGGTGATCAACCGCACCTTGAGCGTCGAATCATCCAAGAGGCCAAGGTGAAAGGCCACGTCCAGCCCTTCGGCGGTGACATCAATCACCCGGTCCGACAGGCGCAGGCGCACATCAATCTGCGGGTAAAGGTCTTTGAACACCGGCACATGCGGCGCCACGAACCGGCGCCCCACCCCCAAGGGTGCCGAGACGAAAATCGTGCCGCGCGGGTTTTGCGTGACATCCATCACCGCCGCTTCGGCCTCTTCGATGGTCTCAAGCACCCTCTTGGCACCATCATAGAAAATACGGCCATTTTCTGTGGGTTGCAGGCTGCGGGTGGTGCGCGAAAACAGCCGCACGCCAAGATGTTTCTCCAGTTCGGAAATCCGCGCCGAGGCAACGGCAGGCGAGGTGCGCTGATCGCGCGCCGCCGCCGACATCGAGCCCAGCTCGAACACCCGCACAAACATCTTCAAAGTGTTCACATAAGACATGTCGATTTTCACCCATGGCTTGAAAGTGATCCGGTATTTGCAGGATTAACAGAAGAGTGCCCTTCGGTATAGCCTGACGAATACGCAAAAAGGGGGGAACGCGGATGTATGACTGGATTGTGCTGGCTGACTGGATTGAAATCGGTGTGCGCTGGCTGCATGTCACCACAGCAATCGCGTGGATTGGTTCGTCTTTCTACTTCATCGCGCTTGATCTGAGCCTGCAAAAAGCCCCTGATCTGCCGCCCGGCGCGCATGGCGAGGAATGGCAGGTTCATGGCGGTGGCTTTTACCACATCCGCAAGTTTCTGGTGGCCCCGGCGGCGATGCCAGAGCATCTGACCTGGTTCAAATGGGAAAGCTATGCGACCTGGCTGTCGGGTTTCTCGATGCTGATTCTGGTTTATTACCTTGGCGCGCAGTTCTATCTGATTGATCCGGCGGTGATGGATCTGACGGTGTGGCAGGCGATTGCTATCTCGCTCGGCTCTCTGGCCTTTGGCTGGGTCGCCTATGATCTGATCTGCAAAAGCCGCTTTGGCGATGATAATACGCGGTTGATGATCGGGCTTTATATCATTCTGGTCGGGATGTCCTGGGGCTATACGCAGGTGTTTTCGGGCCGCGCGGCGCTGTTGCATCTGGGGGCGTTCACCGCCTCGATCATGACGGCGAATGTGTTCTTTATCATCATGCCGAACCAGCGCATCGTGGTGGCTGATCTGATCGCGGGCCGCACGCCTGATCCGAAATACGGCAAGATCGCCAAGCAGCGCAGCACCCATA
>CBDUEF010000110.1:0-8027 GCA_965366095.1 uncultured Cypionkella sp.
TGCAACTAGAGCGTCTGGCAGAGTGGCAAGCCAAGGCCATGCAGCAGACCGCCGATCTGTCGGGTCGCACAGCGCCTGCGCTGATTGCTGCGATGATGCGCCATCCGATGATCACCGCCCCGCAGGCAGAAATCGAAACTGGCGCCTCCCGCGCCGCCGTGCAGCGCAATCTGACCGCGTTGACCGCCCGTGGGTTGATCCGCGAGGTGACAGGGCAGGGAAGGTTTAGGGTCTGGGCGGCAAGAGTTTAAAGTGACGTTGCTGGATAGACAGCACTCGATCCCATTGAGACGCATCGGCGGCAATGGCGCCAACCAGAAAAGCTTGCGACATGTGTAGACGCCCCTTGCGCAAGAGGAATCTTAGGGTGGTATTTAGCGCGTAGTCGGGTGCTGACATGTGTCCGGCCTGTGATGCGGCTTTTCAGATGCCGCTGGCCCGTATGATGTTCGAAGATCAGGTCCAAATCAGAACCGCGTGCTTGTGAAGCACTCTGTCGCAAACTGGTTTTCCTGACCCTGTCTCACGACCGTTGCGCCATACCTCTCCTTGACCTCTTCCGCTCCGACGTCCTCGCGGTCGCTCTGCGGCGGCTTATGCCGCTACGACCGGAGCCCTATAAATCCCGCCCTTCGCCATCAGCGCCCAGACGATACGCGTCATCTTATTGGCAAGCGCGACCCTCACGAGCATCGCCGGCTTTCGGGCTAACATCCCCGCCAACCATGACCCGGGCACCGCTCCCTTGCGGGCACCCCACAAGACCACGCTATTGGCCCCAATGATCAGCAGGCGACGCAGGGATCGTTCGCCCATCTTCGTTGTGGCCCCGAGACGCTGCTTGCCACCCGTTGAGTTTTGTCGTGGCACAAGACCGAGCCATGCGGCGAAGTCACGCCCGCGTCGAAACATCTCCGGTGGAGGTGCCAACGCGACCAAGGCCGTGGCGATCAGCGGGCCAATACCCGGGATCGTCATTAATCGACGAGCGGTCGCATCTTCACGGGCACGGCGTTTGATTTCGGTATCAAGCGCCGCAATCTGATCGTTGAGCTGGGACAACGTTGTGATCAAGACACGGAGAACCCCCCGAGCCATTTCAGGCAGGATCGTTTTTGGGCTCTCAACCAGCGCGATCAATCTGGAGGTGTTCGCTGCTCCTTGTGGCACCACCTCACCAAACTCCGCCAGGTGTCCGCGCAGCGCATTTATGGCCTGAGTCCGCTGTCGGATCAGAAGTTCACGGATGCGGAACACCACGGCAGAACCCTGGGCCTGCTCGCTCTTCATCGTGACGAAGCGCATCGTCGGGCGCTGTGCCGCTTCACAAATCGCTTCGGCATCCGCCATGTCATTCTTCTGGCGTTTCACGAATGGCTTGACATAGGCTGGCGGGATCAACCGCATCTCATGACCAAGTTTACCGATCTCGCGAGCCCAGAAATGTGCCCCAGAACAGGCCTCCATCGCGACGACACAAGGTGGTTGCAAACTGAAAAATGCGAGCACCTGACCGCGCCGAAGTTGCTTGCGGATGACAACCCGCCCGGATGCATCCGCGCCGTGTACCTGAAAAACATTCTTCGCCAAATCCAGCCCGATAGTGCTAACTTCATTCATGGACGTTCTCCAATGTAGGTTTACACAAACCCACCTTGGCACATCAATGCCGTCGGAGGGCGTCTACATTATCAGAACAGGATTTAGCACTGAACCGGATCAGACCCCTTTTTGGAGGTTACATCATTAGAGCTCTTTGGGTCACCACCACGCAGTCGCGATCAGCATATACCCAATTATAGGGCGCGAATGTCACCGCGCCGAAACTGATGGGCACATCTCGCTTCCAAAGTGTGGCCTGCCAACCCCTGCGCGCCGTAGCGCCCAACGCCTTGACGCCAAGCGGCAATGTATCAATTTTAGCTGAATCGCGGATCACGCCATGAATGATCACGCCCGCCCAACCGTTTTCCACCGCGATCCCCGCAAGCCGATCACCCATCAGTCCAACCCGGAGCGAGCCTTGGCCGTCGACCACCAACACCCTCCCCAGACCGGGGGTTTTAAGGGTTTCAAGCACCGGTGTATGATCCTCGAAAGTCGCCAGCGTTGAAATGGGCCCATGAAACTCCAACATTTGACCAAAGCTGCGGAACTGGGTCTCACAGACAGCCACAAGATCGGGGTGCGCGTCAAAAAGGTCAGCGGTAGGCAGCATCTTGGCCCCTCAATCGGTTAAGGCGTTAACCTTTTCAGTCAGATCGGTAATATAGGCCGAAGGGTCAAGTGCCTCGCCCGTGGCCAAGCGGAGGGTCTCTTGCGGAAGCTGCGAGCGGCCGTGCTTATAGATGTTGTCGCCCAGCCAATCGCGTAGCGGGGCGTAGTTGCCCGCATCGAGCCCTCCTGCTATTGTGGGATCTCTCTGTGCCTTGCGGAAGAACTGCGAGGCCATGATATTGCCGACGGTATAGGTGGGGAACGAGCCCAGATAGCCGTGCGACCAATGCACATCCTGCAACACACCGCGCGTGTCATCTGGAACGCTAACCCCAAGATACTCCTGCATCTTTTCCGCCCAGACGCTTGGCAGATCATCGACCTGCAAATCACCTGTCATCAGATCTGCCTCGATTTCAGACCGCAGGATAATGTGCATGTCATAGGTCAGCTCATCCGCCTCGACCCGGATGCGATCTGGCCGCACGGCATTGACCGAGCGCCAGAATTCATCCGCCGTCACGTCGCGCAACTGTTCGGGAAAATGGTCGCGCAGCTCTGCGAAATGCAGGGTCCAGAAGCTGCGCGAACGACCCACCCGGTTTTCCCAAAGCCGCGACTGGCTTTCATGGATGCCGAAACTCGCACCATTCACCGCGTAAAGGTTAACCAGATCGGTGGTAAAAATGCTGCGCACAAACTCGGGCGCGCCGCCTTGTTCATACATGCCATGCCCCGCCTCGTGCCAAAGCGCAAACACGCCCCCAGGCAGCCAGCCCTCGCGAAACCGGCTGGTGATGCGCACATCGCCACGGGTAAAGGAAATCTCGAACGGATGCACGGTATCATCCAGCCGCCCGCGCGCGATATCATAGCCCATCCGCTCGGCCATCTTCATGCCATAGGCCTTTTGCTCGGCCACAGGATAGCCGCGCGCCAGAAAATCCATGCGCGGCGGCGGGGCTGCGGCCGCGCGCGCAATCAGCGGCACCAGCGCAGATTTAAGCTGGGCATAGAGGCCTTTCAGCTGCGCATAAGTCATGCCGGGCTCAAACTTGGCGACCATCGGATCATAGGGATGCGCGCCGCCAATCGCCTGCGACACCTCGCGTTGCAAGGCCATGATGCGCTTGAGCAAAGGCGCGTAGGCCTTGAAATCATTGGCCGCACGCGCCTCGGCCCAAGCCGAATGCGCGCGCGTGGTCAGCCCCGCCATCTCGGTAATCACCGCCGCCGGAATACGGGTGAGCGTGGCAATTTCGCCTTCCGCCTGCCGCAGCGCCCGCAGGCGAATATCGTCGGGCGCTGCCCCCGAAAGCTCGGCCTTCGCCCCCTCCATCGCGCGCCGCAACTCATCGCCCGTCGCCATTTCCCGCGCCAGTGTGGTCAGCGTGGCCACCTGTTGACCACGCGCCTCTACCCCGCCCTGCGGCATCATGGTGCGGGCATCCCAGCCCATCAGATTGACGGCGCAGAGCACATCATTGATGCGGGCGATCTGGGCTTCAAAAGCGGTATAGCTCATGTTTTGGTATCCTTGGCGTCGAATTCGGTCAGATGGCATGCGGCTTGGTGGGTCGCGGAACGCTCGGTCAACTGGGGCCGCTCGGCAAAGCAGCGCGCAAAGGCATGCGGGCAGCGGGTGTTGAACAAACAGCCCTCGGGCGGATTGATTGGGCTGGGAAGCTCGCCTTTGGCCGCAATTTTGCGGCTGCGTTTTGCCGGGTCCAACTCGGGGGCGGCGTCGAGCAACGCGCGCGTGTAGGGGTGGTGCGGGGCGGTAAAAAGCGTCTCGGTCGGGCCGATCTCGACGACCTTGCCCAGATACATCACCGCCACACGGTGCGAGATATGGCGCACGAGGCGCAGATCATGCGCCACGAAAAGCACTGTCAGATCAAGGCGTTGTTGCAGATCCAGCAGCAGGTTCACCACTTGCGCCTGCACCGAGACATCCAGCGCCGAGACCAACTCATCGGCCACCAGCACCTCTGGCTCCACCGCCAGCGCACGCGCTATGCCGATGCGTTGCCGCTGACCGCCAGAGAATTCATGCGGCAAGCGGTCGGCGGCATCATGTGGCAGGCGCACAAGGTCCAACAGCTCGGTGATGCGCGCAGGAATATCGGCGGCGGACCGCATGGCATGAACCGAAAGCGCCTCGGTCAGGATCGCGCGTACCGTCATTCGCGGGTTCAGCGAGCTGTAGGGGTCTTGGAAAATCATCTGCACGCGACGATTGAACGCACGGCGCGCAGCACCGTTCAGGCGCGCAATATCGCCGCCTTCAAAGTGAATTTCGCCTCTGTCCACCTCGTGCAGCCGCACAAGACAGCGCGCCAGCGTCGACTTGCCACAACCACTTTCGCCAACGACCCCAAGGGTTTCACCGCGAAGAAGATCAAAACTCACGTCACTTAACGCCTGCACGGCCAGCGGTTTATTGCCCATGATCCGGTCCACCAGCCCATGCGGCAACGGAAAGGATTTGCTGATACCCGAGGCTGAAATCACCACATCCCTCATAGCACTGGCGACCCCGCTGCAATGACGGCGGCGCTATTGTGGCAAGCCGCCTGATGATCGCCGCTCAGGGTTTGCATGCTGGGCAGCACCTTGCGGCACACATCGCTGACAAAATCGCAGCGCGGATGAAAAGCGCAGCCCGCAGGGATCGCCGACAGGCTGGGCGGCGTGCCTTCGATTGACAACAGCGCCGTGCGCTCGGTGCCCACACGCGGCACCGACCCCAAAAGCCCCCGCGTATAGGCGTGCATCGGCTGGGCGAACACCTCCGCCACCGTGCCGCTTTCCACAATCCGCCCCGCATACATCACCGCCATTCGGTCGCAGGTCGCAGCCACCACGCCAAGATCATGGGTCACAAAAATCACGCTCATCGCCAATTCGTCGCGCAGATCAAGGATCAGCTTGAGGATCTGGTCCTGGATCGTCACATCCAGCGCGGTTGTCGGCTCGTCTGCCAGCAAAAGCCGGGGGTTCGAGGCCAGCGCAATCGCAATCATCGCGCGTTGTTTCATGCCGCCGGAAAACTGGTGCGGATATTCACCCAAGCGGCGCGTAGCCTCGGGGATGCCGACCAGATCCATCAACTCCCGCGCGCGGGACAAGCGCTCAGCGCGCGTCAACGTCGTATGCGCCCGCAGGTTTTCGTCGATTTGCAGGCCGACGGGCAGCACAGGGTTCAGCGCCGTCGTAGGCTCTTGAAAGATCATCGAAATTTGACCGCCACGCACCGCCCGCAACTCCTTGGACGACATTTTCAGGATATCGCGGCCTTGCCAAATCACCTCGCCCGCCTGCTGCGCCATCGACGGCAACAGCCGGATCAGCGAGCGCAGGGTCACACTTTTTCCCGAACCGGACTCACCCACCAGCCCCAGAATCTCGCCCTTTTGCAGGGTGAACGACACCTCATTCACCGCCACCAGATCGGTGTTGAACCGCGTGGTCAGGTTGCGAACCTCCAGCACCGGGCTCATTTCCTGGTCCTCAGAATTTCGGCCAGACCGTCTCCGGTCAGGCTGAACCCAAGCCCTGTCAACACAATGGCAATCCCCGGAAAAACCGAGATCCACCAAGCGGTTGCCATGAAATTCTTGCCGTCCGCAATCTGAACCCCCCATTCGGAGGACGGCGGCTGCGCGCCAAGGCCAAGATAACCAAGGCTCGACCCCAAAAGGATCGCCAGCGCCATATCGGTCATCCAGTAAACCACCGCCGGGGTGATCGAATTGGGCAGCAGATGGCGAAAGATGATGCGCAGATGCGTGTAGCCCATGGCCCGGCCCGCGTCGGCATAATCGAGCCGCTTTTGCACCTTGACCTCCGCCGCGATGATGCGGGCATAGAACACCCAACCGACCACACCGACCGCGATATACATATTCACCAAGCCCGGCCCCAGCACCGAGACGATGGCGATCACCAGCACCAGAAAAGGAAAGGTGATCACGGCGTCAACCACGCGCCCGAACAGGATCTCGGCAAAGCCGCCGACATACCCCACCAGCGCGCCAATGATCGTGCCGATCAGAAACGGAAACACCGTGGCGAAAACCGCGATCTGCATGTCGATGGTATAGGCGTGAATGACGCGGCTGAACACATCGCGGCCGAAGTTGTCGGTGCCCATCAGATGGGCGGCGCTGGGGGCCTGCAAAATCGCGCCGTAGTCAAAGGCGTTGGGATCAAACGGCGCAAAGGCCGCAGGAAAGATCGCGAGCAGCAGGCTTGTGGCCAAAATCGCTCCGCCAAGGATCAGCGGGCGTGGCAAAGGCGCTGCGCGGGAAACAGCGGCGCTCATCTTGCCACCCGTGGGTCAAGCCAGGCCTGAAACAGGTCCGTGAGCAGAAACGTCACCGACACCAGCACCGCCAGCGAAATCGTCAGCCCCTGCACCACCGGATAATCGCGCCCGTAAATGCTGTCGACCATCAGCCGCCCTGCCCCCGGCACAGCGAAAACCGTCTCGGTGATCACGGCCCCTCCCAGCAGCGTGCCGATCGACAGACCAAACAGCGCAACTGTTGAAATCAACGCATTGCGCAGCACATGGCGCAGCAGAACCAACCGCGGCGCAAGGCCTTTGGCGCGGGCAAATTGCACATATTCGGCATCAACCACGCCGATGATCGCCGAGCGCAGATTGCGCATGATGATCGCCGAAAGGCTGAAGGCGAGCGTCAGCGCAGGCAGGAAAAGATGATGCAGATGCTCAAGAAATCCATCGCCATAGCCCCCCACCGGAAACCACCCAAGCTTGGCGCCAAACACCGTGAGCAACAGCAGCCCGATATAGAACACCGGCATCGAAAGCCCCACCTGAAACGCGCCCCGAATTGCGGCATCGGCGGCGCGTCCGCGTTGCAAGGCGGCCCAAAACGCCAACGGCACCGCCAGCACCAAAGCAATCAGCGCAGCCATGCCCGTCAGCAGCATGGTGATCGGCAACCGCTGCGCAATCAGTTGCGTCACCGGCACCTTGAGCGAGATAGAGCGCCCCAGATCGCCCGTGAACACCGACTTCACGAACACCCCGAACTGCACCAAAAGCGAGCGGTCCAGCCCCAACTCGCGGTTGATCCGCTCCACATCCGCATCCAGCGCGCGGTCGCCAAGAATGGCACTTGTCGGATCGCCGGGCAGCAGGCGCACCAGCACAAACACGACGATCAGGATAAACACCAGCGTCGGGATCAGCTGCAACAATCGGCGCAGAATAAAGGATGCCAATGGCACTTGACGCACCTCGGATGGGATTTCAGGGGCGGGTAAAGGGGCAGCGCTGCCGCCCCTTTAGATCAGATTACTTCGCCATCCACGCTTCGCGGAACACGTTGTTGCCCAGCGGGATCTGATAAAAGCCGTTGACCGATTTGCTCAGCGCCACTGGATAAGGGGTTTCATACAGCGGAATGGTCGGCCCGCTTGCATTGAAAATCTCCTGAATCCGCGCGAATTGCTCGGCGCGCTTGGCGGGGTCCATCTCCTTTTGTGAAGCGACGAACAGACCATCCACCTCATCGCTTTTCCAACCCGAATGCAGCGCGTCGATCGTGGGGCTATACGCGAAATAAGAGGTGATCTGGCTCGCGTCCGAGATGTCATTGGTCCAGGCCCCGGCCCGCATATCGAACGTTCCCGCGCGATATTGGTCGGTGCGCGAGGCGTTATCGACCTGCTTGATCTCCAACTTGATACCAATCGCGCCCCACATCTGTTGCAGCGCCGTGGCAGTGCCCAATTCGTCCTGATTGCCAGCCAGCGTCAGGATCGAAGTCGAGAAT
>CBDUEF010000111.1:0-8014 GCA_965366095.1 uncultured Cypionkella sp.
GGTTTGAAGGTCATGGAAAGCTGGGGGTTTAGCTACAAGAGCAACATCATCTGGTATAAAATCCGCAAAGATGGTGGCCCGGATCGGCGCGGCGTTGGCTTCTATTTTCGCAATGTAACCGAGGTCTTGCTCTTCGGCGTTCGCGGCAAGAATGCGCGCACACTTCAACAGGGCCGAACTCAAGAAAATATCATTTCCATGCAAAAGCGAGAGCATAGCCGGAAACCTGACGAGCAATACGCGTTGATCGAGGGTTGCAGTAATGGTCCGCGATTGGAAATGTTCGCTCGTGGCCCTCGTCTTGGCTGGACTGTGTGGGGGAATCAAGCCGACGATTACGCACCCACTTGGGATACCTATGCCAACCACTCTCAGGCCCATGTTTTGCCTTTGGCAGCGGGCGGCAAGTAAGGCTGAGCTTTCGGGCTACCACTTTATGGCTCGAACGTCTCCAGCAGGCCTTTGAACAGTACGTTATGGCTGGCGTTGGAATTGAAGGGCGGATCAAGGTAGATCAGATCAACGGATGCATCCGCGATGCTGTCGCGCAGCACGTTCAGGTTGTCGCCATAGTAAAGATGGTTCGTCATGCCTGCCCCTTTGGTGCAACCTTGCGCCGCAAACGGTTAACCCGCCGTTACCGTCACCTTGTCAGGGGCGGGAATTTTGCACAAGCCCAAGGGGGAGTGGGGCTGGCCGATTTGGGGTTAAACCTTAACAAGATGTGAACGGGTGCGGGTAAGGTATTGAAATCAAACAAATCGAAAAACGTCGCACAGATGCGCACAGGGCCTTGCACCCGGCGGCGAAAGCCCTATCCTTAGAAATACCTCGGGGTGCCTTAGGGCTGAGATGCGAAAGCGGACCCGTCGAACCTGAACCGGATCATACCGGCGGAGGGAAGGTATGGGCTCGTTCCATTCCCCACCAACGTCGCAGAATGGAGAAAACCATGAAGACCAAACTCCTTGCTGCGGGCCTTGTTTCCCTTGCCACGATGGCAGGGGCCGAGGTGCCCGTTTTGACTGTGCTGACCTATGACAGCTTTGCCACCGAATGGGGGCCGGGGCCTGCTGTGAAGGCCGGGTTCGAGAAAACCTGCGGCTGTGAGGTGAAATATCTGACGGCGGGCGACGGGGCCGCGATTCTGGCGCGGCTCAAGTTGGAGGGCGCGAATTCGGCGGCCGATGTGGTGGTGGGGCTGGATACAGGCCTGACTGCCGATGCCAGCGCGACCGGGTTTTTCGCCCCGGTCGCCTCACCGCCCAACGCCCTGCCGGTGCCCTATTCCGACCCGCTGTTCGTGCCCTTCGATTGGGGCTGGTTCGCCTTTGTCTATGACAAGACCAAGCTGGCCGTCCCGCCGGGCAGTTTGAAAGAGCTGGCGGCGTCGGATCTGAAGATCATCATCGAAGACCCCAGATCGTCAACGCCCGGTCTTGGCCTGCTGATGTGGGTGAAGGCGGCCTATGGGGACGGTGCGGCGCAAATCTGGGCCGATCTGGCGGATAATATCGTGACGGTGACGCCCGGCTGGTCCGAAGCCTATGGGCTGTTCTTGCAAGGCGAGTCCGATCTGGTTTTGTCTTACACGACGTCTCCGGCCTATCATCTGATCGCGGAAAGCGACGATAGCAAGGCGGCGGCCAAGTTCACCGAGGGGCATTATCTGCAGGTTGAGGTGGCAGGGCAGTTGGTGTCCTCAAAGCAGCCCAAGTTGGCGGCGGAGTTTCTGGCCTATCTGACCGGACCGGAAGGGCAGGCGGTGATCCCGACAACGAATTGGATGTATCCGGCCAACCCTGCCACGGCCCTGCCCGAAGGTTTCGGGGCGATGATCAAGCCAGAAAAGTCGCTGCTGTTTTCGGCGCAGGAGGCGTATGAAACCCGTGCAGCGGCGATTGTCGAATGGCAAACCGCGCTGTCTCGCTGATCGTCTGGGGGTTGGCGCTGCTGATTGCGGCGCTGACATTGGGGAGTGCCGCGATAGTCGCGGCGCATGCCTCGGCGTGGGCGCTGAATCCGGCAGATTGGGCGGCCCTGTGGTTCACTCTCCAGCAAGCGGCTTTGTCGGCACTGCTGTCAGCCAGTTTGGCAATCCCAGTGGCGCGCGCCTTGTTCCGTCGTCGGTTTTGGGGCAGGGCGGTCTTGATCCGCGTGTTGTCTGTTCCTTTCATCCTGCCGGTGGTGGTGGCCATCTTGGGACTTCTGGTGGTCTATGGACGTAATGGGCCGGTGAATGCTCTCCTTGCGTGGTTTCATCTGCCGCCGCTGTCGATCTACGGTCTGCACGGAGTTGTGTTGGCCCATGTGTTTTTGAACCTGCCCCTTGCTGTCAGAATGGTGCTGATCGGCTGGCACGGAATTCCATCCGAGCGGTTTCGTTTGGCCTTGGCACTGGATATGCCGATGTCTGCCCAGTTTCGGCATCTTGAAACGCCGATGTTGCGGTCTGTAATACCGGGTGTGGCTGCGGTTGTGTTTCTTCTCTGCCTGACCAGTTTTGCAGTAGCGTTGACCTTGGGTGGTGGACCGCGCGCCAGCACAGTGGAGTTGGCAATTTATCAATCGCTGCGGTTTGATTTTGATTTGGGTCGTGCGGCAGTGTTGGCCTTGGTGCAGTTCCTGCTTTGCGCTGGTTTTACCCTGATCTTGACAAGAATTGCCCTGCCAACAGCCTTTGGTGCTGGATTGGATCGGCCGGTTGAAGTTCAAGTGCCGGGCGGGATCCGGCGAGGGATTGATATTGCAGCGATTGGACTGGCCGTAGCAATGATCCTTCCTCCGCTTATGGCGGTTGCCTGGCAAGGGGTCCCAGGCCTTTGGGGGCTAGGTGGTGGTGTTTGGAGTGCTGCGGCGCGGTCGGTTTCGGTGGCCATTGGTTCGGCGCTGTTTGCGTCGGTAATCGCGCTGGCGCTGGCTCTTGAGGTTGTTCGAAGCGGTAACAAGATTCTGGAACTTGCCGCAATGTTGCCGTTGGCCGCGTCTGGGCTTGTGTTGGGAACCGGCCTGTTTCTTGCGATCCAACCCTATTTTCCGCCAGAAAAACTGGCTTTGTTGACCACGATGGTTGTCAATGCAGCCATGGCGATTCCCTTTCTCTATCGTTTGCTTTGGCCTGAAGCACGTGCATTGCATGCCGATTATGACCGGCTCTGCGTGTCACTTGACCTGCCGGCCGCAACCCGATTGTGGTTGATCACTTTGCCGCGTTTGGCACGGCCCTTGGGCTTTGGGGCAGGTTTGGCCGCGGCGCTGTCTGTAGGGGATCTGGGGGTGATTGCCCTTTTTGCAGGCGATCATAGCGTAACTTTGCCGCTGATGGTGCAGCAGCTTATGGGAGCATACAGGATGCAGGCGGCGGCAGGGACAGCTTTGTTGTTGGTAGCGATCAGCCTGACATTGTTTTGGGTTTTTGACTGGTTCGGAGAGAGAATTGCTGAGACTTGATCAAGTGATTATCCGGCAGGATGATTTTGAACTTAAAGCCGATTGGCAGATAGCCCCCGCCACCATGGTCGCGGTGATCGGCCCTTCTGGTGGTGGAAAGTCCACCCTGTTGATGACGATCGCGGGATTTATTGCGCCTTGTCGGGGTCGCGTGATCTGGGACCGTGAGGACTTGGCGAAGACACCACCCGGCAAGCGGCCGATTTCAATGCTGTTTCAAGATCAAAACTTGTTTCCGCATTTGACCATAGCGCAAAATTTGGGGCTTGGGATTGATCCAAGATTGCGAATATCCTTGGCCGATCAGCAAAAGGTGGAAGCAGCTTTGGACCGGGTAGGCTTGGTGGGAATGGGCGCTCGCAAACCCGGTCAACTTTCCGGTGGACAACAGGGGCGGGCGGCTTTGGCAAGGGCGCTGCTGCGCGCAAGGCCGTTACTGTTGCTGGACGAGCCCTTTTCCGCGCTTGGCCCGGCAATGAAAGTTGAGATGCTAGGGCTTGTGCGCGACGTGGCGCAAGAATCCCGGGCTATGGTGTTGATGGTCACGCACGATCCCGAAGACGCCAAACGGTTTGCTGAAAAAACCATACTTGTGGCGGATGGGCTTGCCGCACCGCCTGTCGCAACGGAGGCGCTCTTTGCAGAGCCGCCTCCTTCTTTGAAAAACTATTTAGGCTAAAAGAAAAAGCCCCACCTTAAGGAGGGGCTTTTGGTATCAGTGTTGTCTGGGTCAGACGTGCTTTTTCGGGCCCTTGACGCCTGACCACAAACGTTTGTTGGTCAGATACAAAAGCGATGCCAGCACGATCAAGAAAATCACCGCCTTGAAGCCAGTGGCCTTGCGATCCATCATTTTAGGCTCGGCTGTCCACATCAGGAAAGCCGACACGTCTTCTGACATATGGTGCAGCGATGCCTCATGGCCGTCGGCATAAGTGACCTGATCATCCGAAAGCGGCGGTGGCATCTTGATCCAACCGCCGGGGAAGGCGTGGTTTTCATAGAAGGTTTCGCCCGCTTCTTCCTTGGTCTCGCCGGTATAGCCCGTCAGAATGGAGTAGATATGCTCGGGCCCGCCAATTCCGCGGAACAGTTGGGTGATTCCCAGTCCGTAGGGGCCGGAAGAGCCTTTGCGGGCCTTGGCCATAAGGGACAAGTCCGGCGCCCCGGCACCAGTGTTGGCCGGGAACAGATCTGACGGCAGCGCATCGCGCTCTTCGCCAGTTTCCTTGTCTACGACCTGGAATTGCTTGGCATATGCACGAACCTGATCTGCAGGCAGTTTTGGCCCACCCTCATCGGACAAAGTCCGAATAGGGACAAATTTCAGACCATGACAAGCGGAGCAAACCTCGGTGAACACCTGGAGCCCGCGTTGCAGCTGGTGTTCATCATAGGTGCCGAAGGGGCCTTCAAAGCTGAAAGCCACATCATGGGTTTCCCCTTCGCCCGAAGCAAGGGCCGCGCCGGTTGTCAGGGCAAGAGCCGAGACGGCGCTGATTGCGATTTTACGAAACATCTCAGTCAGTTCCTTTCTCTCACTCGGCCGGATCGGCATAGTGCGACTTGAAGTCTTCTTCGATCGTGGCAGGCTGGGGGAGCGGTTTTTCCAGCACACCCAGCAGCGGCAGGATGATCAGAAAATAAGCAAACCAGTAGGCAGCTGCAATCAGCGAAATCCACGAGGTCAGGTTGGTTGGAACCTGCGCGCCGACCCACATCAAGACCACGAAGGTGATGCAAAGGAGCCAGAACCACGCCTTGAACTTCGGCCGATACTTGCCCGATCGCACCGATGACGTGTCAAGCCACGGCACCAAAGCCATCACGGCAATCGCGCCGAACATCGCCAGAACACCGAAGAACTTGGCGTCGATGATCCCAAAGCTGAGGAAGTGCGCTAGCTGAACCACCCAAACATCGGCCGTGAAAGCCCGCAAGATCGCGTAGAAGGGCAAGAAATACCATTCTGGAACGATATGCGCAGGTGTTGAAAGCGGATTTGCCGGGATGTAGTTGTCGGGATCGCCAAGATAATTCGGCATGAAGCCAACAACTGCAAAGAAGATCGCAAGAATGACGGCCAGCGCGAACAGGTCTTTGATCACGAAATAGGGCCAGAAGGGCAGAGTGTCTTTCTCTGCCTCTTCTTTGGACCCGCGACGCACTTCAACGCCCGTGGGGTTGTTGTTGCCGGTGGTGTGGAAGGCCCAGATATGAAGCGCAACCAGCGCCGCGATCACGAAGGGCAACAAGTAGTGCAAGCTGAAAAAGCGGTTCAGAGTTGCGTTGTCTACTGCCGGCCCACCCAAGAGCCAGGTTTGAACCGTGTCGCCAATGCCGGGGATCGCACCGAACAGGCCCGTGATCACCGTGGCGCCCCAGAAGGACATTTGCCCCCAAGGCAGAACATAACCCATAAAGCCAGTGGCCATCATGGCCAAATAGATGAGCATGCCGATGATCCACGTCACTTCGCGCGGCGCTTTGTAGCTGCCGTAATAGAGGCCACGGAAGATGTGCAGATAGACCGCGAAGAAGAACAGCGAAGCGCCGTTGGCGTGCAGATACCGCAGCATATAGCCGCCGTTCACGTCGCGCATGATATGCTCAACGCTGGCAAAGGCCAGATCGACATGCGGGGTGTAATGCATTGCCAGGACGATACCGGTTACAATCTGCATCACAAGACAGAAGGTCAGGACGATGCCCCAGATCCACATCCAGTTGAGGTTCTTTGGCGTGGGGATCATCAAAGTGTCATAGGCGATGCCAACGATTGGCAGGCGCTTGTGCAGCCAGGTCTGAAAACCCGGCTTTGGTTCATAATGGTCGTGCGGAATTCCGGCCATGTGCTTGTTCCTTACCCGAGCTTGATTGTGGTTTCATTTTCGAACTTGGCCACAGGAACCGGCAAGTTGCGCGGTGCTGGGCCTTTACGGATACGGCCTGCCGAGTCGTAGTGCGAGCCGTGACAAGGGCAGAACCATCCGCCAAACTCGCCAGCATTGCCGAGAGGGACGCAGCCCAAGTGGGTGCAAACGCCCATCATAACCAGCCACTCACCGGCTTCGTCGAGCGTGCGGTTTTTGTCTTCTGCATCGGCAGTTGCATCAATGTTTGCGTTTTCGGCGTTGGTATCAACCAAGTCGCTCAGCTTGACCGAGCGGGCAAGATCAATATCTGCCTGATTGCGACGACGCACAAACACCGGCTTGCCGCGCCATTTGACGGTGAGCTGTGTGCCCACCTCGACGCCGCTGATATCCACCATGATGGACGCCAACGCCCGAACGTCGGCGGCCGGGTTCATCTGGTTTACGAGTGGCCATACAGCGGCCCCCGTGGCCACGACGCCCGCACCAGCGGTTGCATAGTACAGGAAATCCCTGCGGTTGCCTGAGTGATCGTCAGCATGGGACACGAGCGTCTCTCCCTTCAATGGTCGCTGGGCAAGCTACGCCCTATACCGATTGGACCGCAGTTTCCTGCAGCCTTGTTGCGCGGGTTTTAGACAAGGAAAGCCGGGCAGTCCAGCGGTCAAAGGCGCGCAGGGGCGATGGAAATCAGCTTTTCTGCAGTTGCGACCTTGAAGCTACAGAAAAAACCCAATTCCTGCCTTTTCTTTTACGGCAATCGCAGAATCACGGCCACTTCGATGAGTATTTTTAAGATTGCAGATCACATAGCGGGCGGTGCAGTGGATTTCATCGAGGGGCGCTCAGAAAACTCTGCAAACCAAGCGGCCAGTTCGGGGCGACCTTCCCGCCAGTTTCGCGCAGAATGCCGGAAGTCGAGGTAGGAAAGGGCGGTGCCGAGGGCGATTTGCCCCATGTCCAACGGGATCATTTTAGGTGCCTTGGGCTCGATTGCATCCAGCGTCCGGGCGATTTTAGCCCATTGGCCTTCGAGCCAGTCGGGAAATTGTAGGATCTCTGGACGCAAACGCAGTTCATAGGCCATCGAGACCGCGGCATCCAGTATTCCATCCGCCGTCGCCTCAAGCACCAGCACAGGCCATAGCGCGGCTCCATTTGGATAAAGCCCTGCTCCCGAAAGTTCATCGAGAAAGCGACTGATCACCCGACTATCGAAAAGAGCGCCGCTATCAGTGGTCAGACAGGGAATCTTGCCCAAAGGATTGTGCTGTAGCGGCATGGTGCCTGCATTCAAGGGCGTGCCAGCCACGACTACTTCATGAACACGTGCGCTTAGACCTGATTCTCTAATCTGAACCGAGATTTTGCGGCCGAAGGGCGTGGTGGGCGAGGTGTAAAGCTGCATAAGGTTGCCTTTCGGGGCGGGCTCGAATCACCGACAGCCTAGCGATACCCAGCACTGCAACAACCTACTAAGCCTCGGCCTCCCTGCACCAACTCAACCTCCGCAAGGCGATCAGGCGCTGGCTCTGTTCGGTGTCGGGGCCACGAAAAGCTGGGTTGGGGTGAGCGTTTCTCCAACTCAAAAAAGAAAAAGCCACCACAGATTGCTCTGGGCGGCCTAATCCACACTGAAAAGCGCGCTCAACCCTGACGGGCCTTATAGCGCTTTTGCGTCTTGTTGA
>CBDUEF010000112.1:0-7951 GCA_965366095.1 uncultured Cypionkella sp.
CAATGTCAAATCGCCCCCCACGCCTGCGGGGGGCAAATCCGTTACTTTGTTTCGTCGTCCGCCTTGCCGCGGCTTTCCAGGATCTCGTCAATCAGGCCCCAGGATTTGGCATCTTCGGCCGACATGAAATTGTCACGCTCCAACGCCGCCTCAACCGTTTCATACTCGTTGCCGGTGTGTTTGACGTAAATCTCATTCAACCGACGCTTCAGCTTCTCGGTTTCGCGGGCGTGGATCATGATATCGGTCGCCTGCCCCTGATAGCCGCCCGAGGGTTGGTGAACCATCACCCGGCTGTTCGGCAGCGAGAACCGCATCCCCTTTTCGCCCGCCGTCAGCAGCAATGACCCCATCGAGGCCGCCTGCCCGATCACCAAGGTTGAAACCTTGGGGCGGATGTATTGCATCGTGTCATAGATCGACAGACCTGCCGTCACCACGCCGCCGGGGCTGTTGATATACATCGAGATTTCTTTCGACGGATTCTCCGACTCAAGAAACAGCAGCTGCGCACAGATCAGGCTGGACATGCCGTCATGCACGGGGCCGCCCAGAAAGATGATGCGTTCTTTCAGCATGCGGCTGAAAATGTCATAGGCCCTTTCGCCGCGGCTGGTTTGTTCAACCACCATCGGGACAAGGGTGTTCATGTAGTGGTCAACTGGATCGCGCATTGAAAACCTGCCTGTTGCGGTCTGAAAGCATTATCGCCGGATATATTGCCAGAGTCTTAGTATCGCGCGCCGGGGGCTGCAAGGGTGGCTGGGCATTTCACGTCTCCCCAAACACCCGCCGCGCCAACATCACCCGCGACCCCGCCGTTACAAAACACAGGCTGCCAAAGGCAAAGGCCGCACCATTGAACACCTCGGGCCAAAGGCATAAAAACACGAAAAACCCGATGGTTTCGGTGCCTTCCAGCAATCCCGATGTGAAATAAAGCGATTTCTCCCCCCGAGCCACGCTTTGCAATCCACGCTTTTCCGCAAGAATAGCATAGCCCAGAAAGCTCGCCCCATTCACATAAAAGCTGCACAAAAGAAAAGCGGCGGCGACGGCTTGGGCCGGATCGCGCAGCGCAAAGGCCAAAGGAATCGCTCCGTAAAACAAAAAATCTGCGGTAATATCGAGATATCCACCAAAATCGGTCTTTTGTGTTGCCCTCGCAATGGCTCCGTCCAGCCCATCAGCGGCCCGAGAGGCCAAAAGAGGAACCAGCGCCAGCCCTCCGGGCCCGCCCAACGCCAGCACCAGCGCGGCCACCAACCCAAGGCCAAGTCCTGCCAGCGTCACCGCATCGGCAGTCCACCCCCGCGCGGCAAGCAACCGCCCTGCCCGGTTCAAAGGCCCGTCAATCACCTTACGCATGATCCCGTCCAGCATGACGTCTCCTTTTGTCCAGATTGAAAAGGGCGCATAAAGCCAAACAAGGGGCAAGGCCAAAGGCAACAATTGCCCCGGTCACATTCGCGTGGGCAAAGGCGCTAACAGTTGCGCTGGCTTGGGCTGGCTGCTTATGCCTGAGGTTCACTCCATGCCCCAAAAGGACAGCCGATGAACAGACGCGACTTTGGCCTGCTTGCCACCAGCCTAGGACTGCTCGGGATGCTGCCTCGGCGCGCAATTGCCGGCGATTGGCAAGCGCTCTTGAATGCGGCTAAAGGCCAAACCGTCTATTGGCATGCCTGGGGCGGCGATCCCAAGATCAATGCCTTCATTGCCTGGATTGGCGAACAGGCCGAAACGCGGCATGGCGTTAAACTGGAGCATGTCAAACTTGCGTCCACCTCGGACGCCGTGGCGCGCGTGGTTGCTGAACAAGCAGCCGGGCAGGCCACCAACGGCGCGGTTGATCTGATCTGGATCAATGGCGAGAATTTCGCCGCAATGAAAACAGCCGGGCTTTTGATGGGGCCATTTGCCGAAGGCCTGCCCAATTGGGCGCTGGTCGATGTGCAAGGCAAACCCGCCGTCACCAGTGATTTCACCCTTCCAACCGGAGGGTACGAATCCCCTTGGGCGATGGCGCAACTGGTGTTTGAATATGATACGGCGCGCTTGCCTGAGCCGCCCAAAACCTTGGCCGCTCTCAAGGACTGGATCCTCGCCAACCCGGGGCGCTTTACCTATCCGCAGCCGCCAGATTACCTTGGCACCACTTTTCTGAAACAAGTGCTTTATGGCGTGATGGCCTACGCATCAATCTTGCAATCGCCGCTTGAGCCCAGCACATATGCCGCCGACATCGCACCGCTCTGGGCCTTTCTCGATGCGATCCACCCCGCCCTTTGGCGCGCAGCCAAGGCGTTTCCGGCCAATGAGCCCGCGCTGGGGCAACTGTTGGCCGACACTGAAACCGACATTTCCTTTGCCTTCAACCCCGGTCGCGCCAGCGCCGAAATTGCCGCAGGCAACCTTGCTGACACGATCCGCACCTTTGTTCTGGAGGGTGGCACCATCGGCAACGCTTCTTTCGTTGCCATCCCCTTTAACGCGGCACATCAGGCCGGGGCGCAAGTGATCGCCAACCTGATCCTTGATCCCCAAGTTCAGGCCCGGGCCCAAGACCCGGCCATTCTGGGCTTTCAGACCGTCCTGAACATTGCGGCGCTGTCGGACGAAGACAAGGCCCGGTTTGACGCGCTCAGCCTTGGCGTGGCGACTTTGTCGCCTGCTGATCTTGGCCCGGTTTTGTTGGAACCTCATGCAAGCTGGATGACGCGCATTGCTGCCGATTGGGTTGTCCGCTACGGGGTCGCCCCTTGAACCCAAGCCTCAGGGCCAATGTATCTGCCTCTGCCGCCCCCGCTACACGCGGGCGCATCAACGGGGGGGGCTTGCGGCTGGTGCCGCTGCTCACCCTAGGCCTTTTGTCCTTGCCGGTATTGGCCGGGCTGGCCGGAACGCTTGGCGCAGCCTTCGGGCTTTCAGGGGCGCCGCTGCCTCCCACAGGGCTATCCACCTTTGATTCGGCGTTACAATGGCCTGGCCTGTGGCGTGCTTCGGTTTTGTCATTCACCACCGGATTGGCCTCTACCCTTCTTTCCTTGATCATCAGCCTCGGATTGATTGCCACTCTTGCAGGCAGCAGGCTGTTTTCCCTGATGCGTCGCCTGCTCTCGCCCTTGCTGGCCGTGCCGCATGCTGCTGCGGCTCTGGGACTGGCGTTTCTGATTTCGCCCTCGGGCTGGCTTGCGCGCATATTTTCGCCTTGGGCCACCGGCTGGAAGCTGCCCCCTGATCTGCTCATCCTGAACGATCCATGGGGCATCAGCTTAACTCTGGGCCTTGTGGCCAAGGAAGTGCCTTTCTTGTTGCTGATGGCTTTGGCCGCGCTGGCACAAACCCAAGCGGCGAGCCGGGCGACTTTGGCGGCATCCTTGGGCTATGGCCGCGTCATGGGCTTTGCCTTGACCACCCTGCCCGATCTTTACCGCCAGCTGCGCCTGCCGCTTTATGCGGTGTTGGCCTATGCCATGACGGCGGTCGAGATGGCGATGATCCTTGGGCCCTCGCTGCCGCCCACGCTTTCGGTGCAGATCACCCATTGGATGATGGACCCAAGCCTTGCCCAACGCGGCACTGCCGCCGCTGCGGCTGTCTTGCAAATCGCACTGGTCGGGGCGGGTCTTGCCTGCTTGCGCCTGATCGAGATCGCCTGCGCCCGCTCGTTGCCCAGGCTTGCCTGCAATGGCGGGCGCGGACGGTCGCTGGATGCCCCAATGACCGCAATTGTTGCAGGGCTTGGCGGCACCGTTGCGCTGTCGCTGCTTGCAGGGCTTGCTTGCCTTGCTTTGTGGTCTGTCGCCGGACTTTGGACCTTTCCCGAAGCGCTGCCGCACAGCATTTCGCTGACCACCTGGCACCTTGCCGGAATGGATCTTGCCGATACACTGACCGACACCTTTTTCATCGCAGCAATGGCCACCGTGCTGGCCACCGCCCTTACTCTTGGCTGCCTGGAGGCAGAGCAACGCTATCAGCTGCAGATGGGACGTCTGGCCCAAATCCTGTTGTATTTGCCGCTCTTGGTGCCGCAAATTGCCTTTCTGCCGGGGCTACAGGTGTTGACCCTGCACCTTGGTGCTGCTGGCAGTTTGGCCAGCGTGACCGCAGCCCATCTGGTTTTCGTTCTGCCCTATGTGTTCTTGTCGCTTGCCACGCCTTACCGGCGCTTTGATCCCAAGATCGCCCTGATCGGGACCAGCCTTGGTGCCAGCGACAGCCGCATTTTCTGGCACCTGCGCCTGCCGATGCTGCTTGCACCGCTCCTGACTGCGATGGCCGTTGGATTGGCGGTGTCGGTTGGCCAATACTTGCCCAGCCTTCTTATTGGTGGCGGGCGCGTCGAAACCCTGACGACCGAGGCCGTTGCTCTGGCCTCAGGCGGAAATCGGCGCATCATCGGGGCCTATGGGCTTGCGCAAATGCTTTTACCGGCCGCCGGGTTCTTTCTGGCATTGGTGCTGCCTTCCGTGATATTTCGCAACCGTCGCGGACTGCTGCCAGAGGGCAAAGGATGAGCAAAACCGGCCTTTGCCTGCAAAACCTTGCCCTGTCGCTTCATGGCACCCCGCTGATAGCCCTCAACGCCACGGTCGCGCCGGGCGAAGTCTTAACCGTGATGGGACCGTCCGGCTCGGGCAAATCCAGCCTTTTGTCCGCGATCATCGGCGCTTTGCCAAAGGGATTCAACATGCAGGGGCGCATCCTCCTTGATGGTCAAGACGTCACCGACCTGCCCACCAACCGCCGCCGCATCGGCATCCTGTTTCAAGATGCCATTCTCTTTGATCACCTTTCGGTGGCCGACAACCTTGGCTTTGGCCTGAACCCCTTGGTCCAACCACGTGCCAAACGCCGCGAAACCATCATGAATGCGCTTGATCGCGCTGGTCTTGCCGATTTCGCTCATCGTGACCCCGCCACCCTTTCCGGTGGCCAGAAAACCCGTGTGGCCTTGCTGCGCACCCTTTTGGCAGACCCCAAAGCGTTGTTGCTTGATGAACCCTTCTCCAGATTGGACGCCACCCTGCGGGCGCAAATTCGCAGCTATGTCCTCGATGAGGCCCGCCGTCTGGGCCTACCGGTGGTTCTGGTCACCCATGACGCCGAGGACGCCACCGCTGCCGCAGGAGCGCTGGTCACCTTGACGCCGCCGGTCCAATCGTGAAGGCAAAACCCATGAAATCGCTGCTCAAAATCGCTTGCGCCATCTGTTTTCTTCCGCCTCCTGCCTTGGCGACCGAGTGCCTGCTTGCCCCAACACCACCCGGCTCGACCCCAAGGTCTGCTCGACGGTGAACGCCTTTCGGCCGTGCAGGGCCTTGGCGCCCTCACCAACTCGCCCGCCTTGAAAGCAGCCGCCCAAGGCCTTGGCTGCGACAACGCCGCCCGCAAATCGGCCTCCCACATTGGCGCCAATGGCTCATTTCTGGCGGGAAGGATCTGCACGCAAGGTTACCGCTTTCGCAAAGTCGCCGAAAACAATGCACGCGGCTTTACCTTTGGCAAGGCAGTCGTGCAGGCTTGGGTTAAATCGCCCGAGCATCTGGCCAATCTCATGCTGCCGCAATTGGCCGAAATCGGCGTCGGTATCGCGATCAGTGCCGCCCCTGACAGCAAACGGCACTGGGTTCTCGATATGGGCCCGCAACGCTGAGTGAGATCAGCGCGCCAAGGTCAATTCGGCCCGCAACCCGCCATATTTCTTGCTTTGCCCCAACCGCAGCGCCCCGCCATGGCTGCGCGCAATATCGGCAGCAATCGACAGACCCAGCCCCACCCCACCGCCCCGATTTGGATCGCGGGCCTCATCCAACCGGATGAAGGGCACCACGGCCTCTTCGCGCTGCTCCGCCGGAATACCCGGACCGTCATCTTCCACCACAATCCTCGCCACCCGGTCGGTCAATTCCAACGACACTTCGGCAAAGCTGCCAAAACGCACGGCATTTCCGATCAGATTGTCCAAGGCCCGCTCGATAGCCTGCGGACGTATCCTGATCGGCATCCGCGCAACCTCGATGTCCCCCGCCCGCACTTCCTGCCCGGCGCGCCGTGCATTCTCGATCACATGGCGGACCAGAGCCGCCGGGTCGCAAGGCTGAGGCTCTTCCATGGCATCGCCCCGCGTAAAGGCCAGAAACTCATTCACCAACCGTTCCATCTGAACGACATCCGCCTTCAGGGCGGCAGTCTCCTCATCCTCGGGCAAAAACGCCAAGCCCAGCTTTAGCCGGGTCAACGGCGTGCGCAGATCATGGCTTACCCCCGACAACAACAAGGTGCGCTGTTCGATCTGCCGCTCGATCCGGGCGCGCATATCCAAAAAAGCCGCCCCCGCCGCCCGCACCTCTGTCGCCCCGCGCAACCGATACGGCACATTGCGCCCCTTGCCGAACGCTTCGGCAGCCAGCGCCAACCGGGTAATCGGTGACAGCTGGTTGCGCAGGAAAATATATGAAATCACCGTAAGCAGAATTGACGCCGCCATCATGATCACCAGCAACTGATGCGGGTTCGATGCCGAGACCCGCTCGCGCGCAACGGTAACCATCAGATCCCCCTTGGCCTGCGGCAATAGAATGCGCACCGCGTTTTCGGGATCGCTAAGATCAACTGCTGCAATTCCCGGCAAGCCTTGGCGCAGGGTGGCGATCACTTCACGGCCAGACCAATCCCAATAGCTGCGCCGATCCTGTGCCGGAAAATTTGCGTCCGGCGGCCCGATGCCGATCTGCAAGGATGCCGCCAACTCTGCCACTTTGCTTTGTGCTATCGGGCCAGACGTCTGCGCGGCGACGTCCAGCAAATAGTTGATCTCGATCAGAACCGAACGCGTCATCTGCCGCGTGACGCCCTCAAAGTGCCGCTGAATAAAAATCAACGAGACCACCAATTGGATCATGACAATCGGCACAACCAAGATCAGGGCCGCCCGGCCAAACAACGAACGCGGAAAAAATGACTTGATGCTGATGCGCATAAAGCCAAGACTATCGGCCTGACCGGGTGATGGAAAGAGCGATGGAGAAAGACAGAGCGACAATTCGCCACCATTCGGGGATTGAAACCATTCGCGCCAACAACCCCTCACTGATGACGGGAACGGGAACCAACTCTTACGTTTTGCACAGCCAGGGCCAGGCCATCGTGATCGACCCCGGCCCCGATGATCCCGTGCATCTAAGCGCATTGATCGCGGCCATCGGCTCTCATTCCGTCTGTGCAATTGTCGTCACCCATGCGCATCTGGATCACAGCGCCCTTGCCCCGCGTTTGGCCGCCAAAATCACTGCCCCCATAGTGGCCTTTGGCGGCGCAGCATCCGGTCGCCATCCCGCGATCGAAAAGCTGATCCAGTCGGGAATGCCGATCTCAGGTGAAGGCGCCGACCATGCGTTCACTCCTGATACCTACTTGAAAGATGGCGACAATATTCAATTTGGCCAAAAAGCCCTGCGCATTCTGCACACCCCAGGCCATATGGGTGGGCATATCTGCCTTGCCATGGGTGACACATTGTTTAGCGGTGACCATGTTATGGGCTGGTCAACCAGCCTGATCGCCCCTCCCGACGGCCATATGGGCGATTACATGTCTTCGCTTTCACGGTTGTTGGAAAACAAGTGGGCTGAAATCCTGCCCGGCCATGGGGCAAGGATAGCCAACCCAACCCAGCGCCTGCAAGAGCTATGGAACCATCGCAAATCCCGCGAACAAGCAATTCTGACCGAACTAATCAAGGGCCCCGCCTCGCCGGCAGCATTGACCGAAACGCTCTACAAAACCACCGCCCCCGCATTATGGCCAGCGGCCGAACGCAGTGTGATATCACATCTGATTGATTTACAAGAAAAATCTGTGGTCTCATGCGACCACAGCTTTCTGCCGCATGGCCTGTTCCGTCTGAATTAATTCCTCCCAACAATTCTTCACGATCCCCCTT
>CBDUEF010000113.1:0-7928 GCA_965366095.1 uncultured Cypionkella sp.
ACGGTAGGCTATTTCAGCCATGGTCAGGGCGTGGTTTGTAGCGATACTGTCGCGAGCGGCAATCAGGCGTTCTTCACGGATGAATTGCGAGACGGTTTTGTTGGTATCGCTGAACAACTCATGCAAATAGCGTTTTGAGATACCGCAGATGTCCGCGACAAAATCAGGTGATAAGTTCGGATTGGCGATATTTTTCCGTATGGTCTGTTCAGATCGGCGAAGATGGCCGGCACGCACCGCAGTTTTGACTTGGACATCTTCGTCGCGGCAGTCTTCCAGCGCAAGCGCTAAAACCTCAACGATCTGCCGACCCAGCACCGACGCCGCATGGTTCTCACTATGCGACAGGCCGCGCAACTGTTGCAACATTCCGGTAAACAAGGCCGGCAAGCCAGATCTGGCGTCAACGATGCGGGCGCAAATCCGATCTGGATCGCGAATTTTATCGCTCAGAGATTTTTTTGGAATTTTAAGGACAGTCAGTTCATTCGCAACGCCGTAGGAAAACCGATAGGGTTCATCGCCGCGTTCCAGAATAAAGCCGCCGGGATCGCAACGCACTTCGCGGCCAAGTTGTTTGAATTCTACAGGGCTCCGGTGTGGCACCGTAATCAAATATTCTTCTTCGCGTGTATGCGCGATGTGATTTGGCCTGCGTTCATATTGCAGCGGCTCTGTAGCCAAACGTGAGAGCGAAACTTGTCCCAGATGGCAACGCTCCAAGCGCCCGGAAAAACTGGACTGGTCGCGAAATGTCAATTGAAGAGGAAAGTAAGTTTCTGCGATCACGTTTGTCCAATGCGCCGACCTTTGGGCGGGCGCAATCAGATCCGTGCTATGTGTTGATATTTCCATTCGGCCCCTCCCCAAGCGCCGTTACAGAATCGCTAACGAATTTGAGGGCGTCGATCAAGAAATTTCGCTCCCGCAATTTTGGTCGGCGCGGATTGGCAAGGATTTATGCGCTCTGCGCCAAACCTTCCCTGCGGTGTGCGCGGATTTGCAAAGGATGCCGCCCCAGCGTTCAAGCCCGACTGCGCAAAATGCGCAACTCTAGCTGCCATGAGGAGAAACTGGAAAACGGTGCGCCATGGCGGGGGAAAACAGATGATGCCCCTCTTTATGGCCGATGCCGGTGTTCCATGGGGGGAGGCCCACTTGATGACCAAACGAAATATTGACCCGATCACACTGTCGGTCGTGCGCGGTGTGTTGGAAACCACGCAGCGCGAAATGACCCTGACGTTAGAGCAAACGGCGCGCAGTTCGGTGTTCAACCTTGCGCACGACTATTCGACCGCGCTGTTCAACCATACGCCCGAGATGATCTTGCAAGGCCAGGACATTCCGATCCACTTGGGCAGCCTGATCCCGGCGATGAAGTCGGTGGCGAAATTTTTTGAAGGCGAGATCAACGACGGCGACCTGATCTTGCACAACGATCCGGCTTACGGCGGCAGTCATATCATTGATACCTGCATGTATATGCCGGTGTTTTATGAGGGTGAGTTGGTATTCTGGACGGTGTGCAAGGGCCACCTGACCGACATCGGCGGGCCGGTTCCGGCGGGGTATAACCCCAATGCCACCGAAATCTTCGCCGAAGGTCTGCGCATTCCGCCCGTCAAATTGTGGGACAAGGGCAAACCGCGCCATGACGTGTTGAACCTTTTGCTGACCAATATGCGCGCCCGCCGCGACCAGGAGGGCGACTTTAACGCGCTGATCGGGGCCTGTCAGGTGGGGGCGCGGAACCTCAAGCGGTTGATGGATAAATACGGCAAGGACGTGGTTCAAGACTGCATTGCCGAGTTGCTCGACATGGCCGAGGCGCATATGCGCAAACTGATCGCCGAAGTGCCCGATGGCACCTTTACCGGCAGCGCGATTGTCGAAGATGCTGGCCACGGCTTTGGGGATTTCGTGATTACCGCGACAGTGACGATCAAGGGGGATGGCTGTCACATCGCAATCTCCAGCCCGCCGCAAATCCCTTACTTTATTAACAGCTATGAGGGAAACAGCCACTCTGGCGTCTATCTTGGCCTGATGATGTTCGCGCAGTTGCCGCCGCCGTATAACGAAGGGCTGTATCGCTGCGTCACCACCGACATGGGGCCGAAGGGCACGCTGTGCAATGCGCAATCGCCTGCGCCACACATGAACTGCACCACAACGCCGATGGAAACCCTGACCGACGCGGTGCGGCTGGCCTTTGAACAGGCGGCACCGGCCAAGGTGTGTGCCAGCTGGGGCCATGCCAATGGCTGCAACATCGCCGGTTGGGACAAGCGCCACGATGAAGAGTATGTGACGATGGTGCTGGCCTCGATCATCTCGGGCGCGGGGGCTACGGCCAGTCAGGACGGCTGGCACGCCTGCGGACCGGAGTGCTGTTTCGGGGCGCTGACCAGCGGCGATATCGAGATGTTGGAGCACAGTTATCCGATCATCATCCACCGCTATTCGCTGATGGAAGATTCAGGCGGCGCGGGGAAGAATCGTGGCGGTTCAGGCACGTGCTGGGAGGTCGAGCCGATGGACAGCCCGATGACCCTGATCACCTTTGGCGAAGGGCGGCGGATCCCGGCGATGGGGGCGGCTGGCGCGAAATCGGCGATGGTCGAATCCAAGGTGGGCCGGCTTGAGTTGACCCGCAATGGCGAAACCCAGATTATCACCAATAACGTCATCGAAACGATCCAGCCAGGCGAGCGCGCCGCCAACAAAAACCCTGGCGGCGGCGGCTATGGCAACCCGTTTGAACGCGAGGTGCAAAAGGTGGTCGATGACGTGCGCAACGGTCTGGTCAGCCTTGAAGGCGCGCGGCTGGATTATGGCGTGGTGATCACCGACCGCGCAACCTTGCAGGTCGATCACGCGGCCACCGCCAAAACCCGCGCAGCCTAAGCCATTTGAACCCAATCCTTGGCAAGGCCGGGGGGCGCAAAGCCCCCCGAACGGCCCCGGCCATCCAAAAAGGAGCATATCATGCAGAACCAATATCGTCTGGGCATCGACGCCGGCGGCACTTTTACCGATTTCATTCTTGCCGACCGCAAGGGCGAGGTGCGTATCTTCAAGGCGCTGTCCACACCGAATGACCCCACCGCCGCCATCCGTAACGGTCTTGCGCTGATCGAGGAAGAAACCGGGCTGTCGCCGCATCACATCGTCTCGAACGCTGATCTGTGCATCAATGGCACCACGGCGGGGCTGAACGCGCTTATCACCCATAATGGCGCGAAAACCGGCCTGATCGCCACGCGCGGCCATGAAGACAGCATCGAAATCCGGCTTGGCCACAAGGAAGACGGCTATCGCTATGATCCGGAGTATCCACCGGCGACCATGCTTGCGCCACGCTATTTGCGCCGCGGCGTCACCGAGCGTATTTTGTCCAACGGCTCGGTGCATACCCCGATGGTTGAAGAGGACGTGCGCGAGGCCTGCCGCCACTTCCTGCGCGAGGGCGTCGAATCTGTTGCGATTTCCTTTGTCTGGTCGGTGTTGCACCCCGAACATGAATCCCGCGCTGGAGAGATCGTGCGCGAGATGATGCCGAATGTGCGTCTGACCATCGGCAGCCAGCTTTATCCGCAGGTCCGCGAATACACCCGCACCTCGACCGCCATCGTCAACGCCTATCTTGCCCCGATCTTGCAGCGCTATGTGCAATCGGTAGATGCCTATTTTCAATCCTTGGGCGCGCAACATCCAGTGCGGTATTTCCAATCAAATGGCGGGCTTGCTCTGGGTAAGGTGGTCTCGGATCAGTCGGTTTACGCCATCAATTCCGGCCCCG
Organism: uncultured Cypionkella sp.; assembly: GCA_965366095.1. Taxonomy (GTDB): domain Bacteria; phylum Pseudomonadota; class Alphaproteobacteria; order Rhodobacterales; family Rhodobacteraceae; genus CBDUEF01. Next base: position 3,806 of record CBDUEF010000113.1, read on the forward strand.
CCTCGGCGCCGCAAGCAGCCCTTTGGCTGGGCGCGCCCTGGGGGATGAAAGACATCATCACCGTCGATATGGGGGGCACCTCTTTTGACATCACACTGACCCGCGATGGCCGCGCCAATGTGTCGAAGAATATTGATTTCCTGCGTTACCGCATCGGAATTCCAATGATTCAGGTGGAAACCCTGGGCGCGGGTGGTGGCTCGATCGGTTGGATCGACAATATGGGCCTGATGCAGATGGGTCCGCAATCCGCAGGGTCAGAGCCGGGGCCGGCAAGCTATGATCAGGGCGGCGACAAGCCAACGACGACAGACGCCAATATCGTGCTGGGCTATCTCAATCCCGATGGTCTGGTCGGTGGGCGGCTTCCGTTGAACGTGCAAAAGGCGCGGCTGGCGATAAAGACGCATCTTGCCGATCCTCTGGGTATCAGCGTTGAAACTGCGGCTTTTGGTATGTTTACCATCGTGAATAACAATATGGTTAACGCCATCCGTCGTGTGTCGGTCGAGCGCGGCTATGACCCGCGCGATTTCGTGCTGAACTGCGCGGGCGGTGCTACGGCGGCGCATATCACGGCGCTGGGCCGTGAAATGGGCATCCGCAAGATCTTGATTTCAAAATTGGCCTCGGGGCTTTGCGCTTTTGGTCAGATCATTTCGGATGTGAAATACAACTATATGGCGCCTGCGCCGGTGCGCCTTGAGGGCGCTGCCGCAGCGGCAAAGCTGGACGCGCTGTTCTTGCAGCTTGAGGCGCGCGGGGCGGAGGATCTGAAATCGGACGGCTTTACCAAGGACCGCATCAGCATCCGCCGCAGCCTTGACATGCGCTATGTCGGTCAGGTGCATGAATGCACCGTGGATATTGAGCCGTTCGAGGTGACCGAAGACGCGCTAGAGCGCCTCAAGGCTGCCTTCCACGCCCGTCATGAAGAGCTTTACACCTATTCCGAAACGCAAAGTGCCGTCGAGGTGGTGAACGTCGAAAGCGCAATCACCGGCGCGGTGGACAAACCGGCGCGGATGACGGTCGCGGCAGGCAAGGGTGCTCATTCGGCGCTCAAGGGCAGCCGCGAGATGATCTTCAACGCCGAAGGCATTGCGCATGAAACTCCGGTTTACGACGGAGCGTTGCTTGGAGCAGGCGATGTGATCAGCGGTCCGGCGGTTATCCAAGAGGTCACGACGACCATCGTTATTGAACCGGGCTGGAAGGCTGAACTTGACGCTTCGGCTGTTTATGTTCTGACCCAAGTGCCAGTGGCAGCGAGTGCAAAACAAGCCGCCCGCGCAAACGAGGTCGCCTGATATGGCGCTGGGACTGGAAGCCGTCGGGGTCGCCTTCGGGGGCTTCCAAGCCCTGAAGGATGTATCGCTGGCGGTGGGGCCGGGACAAGTGGTGGGACTGATTGGCCCGAACGGGGCGGGCAAGACCACCTGTGTCAACACCTTGACGGGGTTTCAGCATCCGACAACGGGTCGGGTGCTGTTGGAAGGGCGCGACGTGTCGGCGCTGCCGGCGCATCGTTTGCGCCGCGCCGGTGTTGCGCGCACCTTTCAGGCGGGGCGTTTGTTTTCCGGGCTTGATGTGCTGGACAATCTGGCCTGCACCGGCGTCGGCCTTGGCCAGCGCCGGGCTGCCGCCGAACACGAGGCCAGCGATTTGTTGGCCTGGATGGGCATTGCCGATCTGGAAAGCCGCTCAGCCGCGGGCCTGCCCTATACCGACGAGCGGCGCGTGGCCATTGCCCGCGCCTTGATGGGGGCGCCGCGCTATCTGCTGATGGACGAGCCAGCGGCGGGGATGTCGGAGACCGAAGCTGCCGACCTCGCCAACCTTATTCGCAAGATCGCAACCGAGCGCGGTGTCGGTTGTTTGCTGATCGAACACAACGTCGGATTGGTGCTTTCGGTCTGCGCGGATGTCGTGGTTCTGGATGGCGGGCAGGTGATTGAGCGCGGTGACCGTGCCGCCATTCTGGGGTCGACCGCCGTGCGCGAGGCCTACCTTGGTGCGAATGTGGAGGCGGCGTGATGGCAAAGATCGGGGTCTATGACCTTGCGGTGCGCTACGGCAAATTGACGGCGATTTCCGAGCTGTCCTTCACCGTGGCCGAGGGCGAGCGCGTGTTTATCTCGGGGCCAAACGGTGCGGGCAAGTCATCGCTTTTGCTGGCAATTTCGGGAACTGTCAGGGCGGCGCATGGCCGGATCGAGATGGACGGCGAGATCCTGTCGGGTCTTGGCGCCGAAAACGTGGCGCGGCGGGGTTTGTCGATGGTGCCGGAGGGGCGGCGGATTTTTTCCGGGCTGACTGTGTTGGAAAACCTGATGGTCGGCACTGGGCTGCGCCGCGACCGAGGCGCTGTGGCCGATGATTTGCAGATCATCTATGACGCTTTTCCGATTTTGCACGAGCGGGCCAAAGCCAATGCTGGCGCGCTTTCGGGGGGGCAACAGCAGATGCTGGCGATTGCCCGCGCCCTGATGACCAACCCCAAGGTGATGCTGGTGGATGAGCCGTCGCTGGGCCTCGCGCCCAAGGTGGTCGACGATGTTTATGACCGGCTGTGTCATCTGCAAAAGCTGCGCGGCCTGACCCTGATCATCGTCGAGCAATCCTCGGTGCGGGCCGCGCGCGTTGGTGGGCGGATGGTGTTGATGCGCGGCGGGCGCATCGTGGCCGATGGCGACGCCGCTGCCTTTGCCGCCGATAGCCAGTTGAGCGCCGCCTATTTTGGAGATCAGACATGAGCCTGCAACTGATATTCGACGCCCTTGCGATGGGCGGGATTTACGCGATTGCAGCCCTTGGCATCGCGCTGATCTTCGGGGTGATGCGTTTGGTGAATTTCGCGCATGGCCAGTTCATCGCCTGCGCTGTCTTTGCGTTGATTGTGCCCTCGACCGATGCTCTGGCGGTGCTGGGGTTGGGGCGGTTGCCGGCGCCAGTGCTGATCCCCGTGATCATCGGCGTTGGCGCAGGTCTGGCTGTCGCCGCCGAGGCGCTGGTGTTTCGCCAGATGCGCTATGCCTCGCCGGTTACGCTGATGGTGGGCAGCTTTGCGCTGGGGGTGGCGCTGCAAAACCTTTTGTTGGTGATGTATGGCGGGCGCCCCAAAGCGGGCCGCCTGTGGGCAGAAATGGGTCATCCCGGTCAGATCGCTTCCGCTGCGGGGCCGTTTTTGCAGTTGATCGTTATCCTTGCCGTTGGGCTCATCCTTGGCGGGCTGGCGCTGCTGTTGCGCCACACCCGGATCGGGTTGGAGATGCGCGCCGCTGCTCAGGATTTTGAGATGGCGCGGATGCTGGGGGTGCGCGCGAACCGCGTGATTTCAGGGGCGTTTGCCTTGTCGGGTGGTTTGGCGGCGGTTGTGGCTCTGGTGTTGGTCGCACAAACCGGGGTCGCCGATGTGCGGATGGGCGGGCAGATCATGCTGGTGGCCTTTATCGCCACGGTGATGGGCGGCATGGGCAGCCTGTCGGGCGCGGTGGCTGCGGGCTTGGGCATTGGCGCGGTCTCGGCGCTTTTACAGGCGGGGCTGCCGACCGATGCACGTCCCTTTCGCGATGCCTTTCTTTATGGCGGCGTCATTTTGGTTCTCCTTTTCCGTCCGCAGGGGCTTTTCGCCACTGCTGGCTCCAAGCCGAGGGTTTGAACATGATCACCCCGCATATGATCCGTCGTCGCATGGCGGCCACCACACCGCTTTTGCTGGCGCTGCTGCTGTTGGCCTTCGTGCTGGCAGCAACGCAACTGGGCGACCGCGCCACGGCGCGCATGGCGTCTGAGACCCTGATCCGCGTCGCACTTGTGGTTGGATTCTGGATTTTTGTCGGCAATTCCGGCGTCGTCAGTTTTGGCCATGCCGCCTTTGCCTGCATCGGCGCCTATGTGTCGGCGTGGTTGACGCTGAAACCTGCGATGAAGGCGACGCTGCTGCCGGGCCTGCCCGACGCGCTGGCTGCGGCGCAATGGCATGTGCTGCCGGCCGCCCTTGCGGCGGGGCTGGGGGGGGCAGCGGGGGCCCCACTGTCGGGGGCGGGCATTTTTGGGGTGTCGGGGGGAGCCGCCTCTTTCGCCCGCCTCGCCCTTTTTGCGGTGATCAATAACATCTGGT
>CBDUEF010000114.1:0-7860 GCA_965366095.1 uncultured Cypionkella sp.
AAGATCGTCTTTTTGGATGAGGTGGGCGCCGGTGTGAACCGCACACTTTTGAACGCCATCGGCGATGCGATCATCCGGCTGAACAAAGAGCGCGGCTATACGTTCTGCGTGATCGAGCATGATATGGATTTCATCGCCCGGCTTTGCGATCCGGTGATCTGCATGGCAGAAGGCCGCGTGCTGGCCCAAGGATCGGTCGATGAGATCAAGAACAATGAACGCGTGATCGAGGCCTACCTTGGCACCGGATTGAAAAACAAGGTCAAGGAAGCCGCACATGGCTGAACCATTTTTGATTGGCGAGGCGATGACCGGCGGTTATGGCACGGTTGATATCTTGCATGATTGCACCATTGCGGTCGAAAAAGGTCAGATCGCCGTGATCGTCGGACCGAATGGCGCAGGCAAATCCACCGCGATGAAGGCCGTTTTCGGCATGCTCAATCTGCGCAAAGGCGCGGTGCGGCTGGCGGGTGAAGACATAACAAAGCTTACCCCACAGGCGCGGGTGGCCAAGGGAATGGCCTTTGTTCCCCAAACCCAAAACATCTTCACCTCGATGACAGTGGAAGAAAATCTTGAAATGGGGGCCTTCCTGCGCCGAGACGATATCAAGGCAACGATCGAGCAAGTTTATGATCTGTTTCCGATATTGCGCGACAAACGCCGCCAGCAGGCAGGCGAGCTTTCAGGCGGGCAGCGCCAGCAGGTGGCCGTCGGGCGGGCGTTGATGACACAGCCAAAAGTGCTGATGCTGGATGAGCCTACGGCAGGCGTTAGCCCTATCGTCATGGATGAATTGTTCGACCGCATCATCGAGGTCGCCCGCAGCGGGATCTCGATCCTGATGGTCGAACAAAACGCCCGGCAGGCTCTTGATATTGCACACAAAGGCTATGTTCTGGTTCAAGGCGGCAACCGCTTTACCGATACCGGTCAGGCTTTGCTTGCGGACCCCGAAGTTCGCCGCTCGTTCCTGGGTGGGTGAAAGATGAGCCTCTGGATCGCTGCAACGCCGGTTTTTGGTGTGATTTCGCGTTTTGGGCCACATCGTGAGTGTCTCGCCCAAGCACGACATGCGCGCCGGGCTCGGGCCGTGGATACCCAAAACAGCCGCCATGACATCAACTTTGGCCGCTCGAAAAACCTGCACCAAAGCCCTGATCTTGGCCCAGAACGCCTTGCTGCCCAGCCCTTCTCGCCAATCGAGGCAAGGCAATGGCTTCGGGTCGACGTGATTTCGGAAGGAAATTTGTGATGGACATCCTGAATGCCCTCGCGGCCATTTTGAACTATATCGTTGTCCCGGCACTCTCATATGGCAGCCAACTGGCCTTGGGCGCGCTTGGGGTCACATTGATTTTTGCGGTCTTGCGGTTTTCGAATTTCGCCCATGGCGACACGATGGCCTTTGGCACCATGGTCACGATCCTATTTACGTGGTGGTTTCAATCGCTAGGCATTACCGCCGGCCCCCTGCCAACGGCCATCCTTGCCCTACCATTTTCGATTGCCATTACCGCCGCGCTCTTGCTGTTTACCGACAAGGCCGTTTACGCCTTTTATCGCAAGAAAAAGGCCCAGCCGATCATATTTGTGATCGTCTCGGCGGGCGTCATGTTTATCATGAACGGGCTGGTGCGTATCATCATCGGGCCGGATGAGCAGAACTTTTCCGATGGTGAGCGTTTTGTGATCACCGCCCAACAGTTCAAGGATTGGACCGGCCTGGGTGAAGGCTTGGCAATCAAGACAACCACCGCCATTACAATCATTCTGGCCTTCGCCTGCATGGCGGCGCTGTTTTGGTTCTTGCAAAAAACCCGGACCGGAAAATCCATGCGCGCTTTTTCCGATAACGAGGATCTGGCGCTGTTGTCGGGCATCAATCCTGATCGCGTGGTTCAGGTCACTTGGATCATCGCCGCCGCTCTCGCGGTGATCGCGGGCTCGCTCTATGGGCTGGACAAGTCTTTTCGCCCCTTTATCTATTTTCAATTGCTGCTCCCCATCTTTGCCTCGGCGGTGGTTGGCGGGCTGGGCTCGCCACTGGGCGCCATCGCAGGCGCCTATATCGTGGCTTTTTCCGAAGTGGTTGTGACCTATGCCTGGAAAAAGGTTCTGGGGTATCTGCTTCCAACCTCGCTTGCCCCCGACGGATTGATGCAGCTTTTATCGACCGATTATAAGGTCGCCGTCAGTTTTTCGATCCTGATCATCGTGTTGTTGTTCATGCCCACCGGGCTTTTCAAAGGGAAGTGATCATGCCAAAAAGGAACCTGATCCTCTTTGCGGCCGTGGCTTTGTTGTTCATCATCACCGGCATGTGGCAAAGCTGGAACCTTAGCCTGCAAATCCTGAACATTGGCATCCTTTCTGCCATCATGGCTTTGGGTGTGAATATGCAATGGGGCTATGCCGGTTTGTTTTCGACCGGGATCATGGGCTCGGTGGCCTTGGGCGGGCTTGCCGTCGTTCTGGTCTCCGCCCCGCCAGTTCCGCAAGCCTTCGCCGCCGGAGGGTGGCGGGTGATTGGCGCACTGATCTTTGGGTTGGCGGTGATATCCGCCGCAATTTTTATGTGGAAGGCGATGGCATCGGGGCGCAAACGCTCTTTGGCGATGACGGTGCTGCTGGTCGTCGGTTTCTTTTCCTTTCGCGCGCTTTTCGACCCGGCGGTCGACGCGATCGAGGCTTTTGATCCGGCAACTTCGGGCAACATCGGCGGTTTGGGTCTGCCCTCACTGTTGGCTTGGCCGGTCGGCGGGCTTCTCGCAGGGGTTGCCGCTTGGGCCATTGGCAAAGTGGCCTTGGGCCTGAGATCGGATTATCTCGCGATTGCCACCCTTGGCATCGCCGACATTGTCGTCACGGTGATGAAAAGCGAAGACTGGCTTGATCGCGGGGTGAAAAATCTGATCGGGTTGCCCCGGCCCTGGCCAGTGCCACTGGAGGTGGATCTGCAGGTAAGCCCGCGGTTTCTGGCGATTGCGGCGGATTGGGGCTGGGAGCCAACCACGGCATCAACCATCTTCGTCAAACTGCTCTATATGATCATTTTCGGCTGCGTTTTGCTGGCCATCATCTGGATCACTGAACGCGCGCTGAAATCGCCATGGGGCCGTATGATGCGCGCGATCCGCGACAATGAAGTGTCCGCCAGCGCAATGGGCAAAAACGTCACCAAGCGGCATTTGCAGGTTTTCATCATCGGATCGGTCGTCATCGGCATCGCCGGGGCGATGCTCACCTCAATGGAAGGCCAAATGACCCCCACCAATTATTCGCCGCTTCGGTTCACCTTCCTGATCTGGATTATGGTGATCGTAGGCGGATCGGGGAACAATTGGGGGGCCGTTCTGGGGGGCCTGTTGCTGGGCTGGCTTTGGCTGATTGTTGAAAACGCCGGGCCGGTTTTCATGGGGCTGATCACGGCGCCAATGTCGGATGGCTGGCTTAAGGTGCATCTTGTGGATTCAGCCCAGCACTTGCGATTGCTGACGCTGGGGGTGGTGTTGCTCTTGGTGATGCGTTTCGCGCCGCGTGGCCTTATTCCTGAGAAATAATCAGGGCCGAGGGCCAATAACCCCAATCCTGACCAATATATTTGATCGTTTCCTTTGGGGCGATGGTCAGCGGGCTTTCTGATATCCGCCCCAAAACGATCCCGGCAGGATGGGCCTTGGCCCAATCCAGCACCTCGGCTTTGGATTGGGGCAAAGCCACTGGAGCGGTCAGTCTGGCGGCAAAGTTGAACTCGGCATTGTATTCAAGATTGGTAACGGCAATGCCATCGGCGGCATGTTGCAACACCAAATCAGCCAGCACTTTGCCCTCATAGATTTGATACAACGCGGTTGAATACACCAACCCATGCAATCCCAGCGCCAATCCCACCCCGGCAAGAGCATGGCCCGGCAAAAAATCCAGCCTCCAGCACAGATATGCCAAGCCAAAACAAACAGCCCCCAAGACCAGGCTCGGCCAAAACGGGGAAAGCGCGATCAAATCACCATTGGCCGGGGCCAAACCTGATCCAATCGCCACAAATACGCCGCCCAACAGCACCAAGGGCAGCCAGACCAGCGTTCGTGCGGGCGTTTCGCTCGCACTTGCTGCGCGCGCAAAAATCATCGAAATCGCCGGAAACGCCGGGATAAGATAATGCACCTGCTTTCCCGAAATCAGCGAAAACAAGACCAAGGCCGACACGGCCCAAATCACGCAAAACCGCAGCGCCGGGTCCGATTTCCAGTTGGCACGCAATCCCGACCATGATCGTAGCGACCATCCCCAAGGGAACAGGATTGCCGGCAAGAGGGCCGCAAGAAACCAGAATGGCCGGTCATGGGCCAATCCTCCGGCCACTCTGCCGGCCGATTGGGTCCACAATAATTCCGTGCGGAACTCTGGCGATCCTGTGATCAGGGCCGGAGCCAGCCACAGTGCCACAAAGGCCAAAGCCACGACTATTGCCAGGCCGAACCCTTTCCAGACCGTCCGATAGACCGGCGCTTGCTTTGCCCAAACCGGCAGGGTCAAAACCAAAGGCATCAGGTGGACAAAAATCACAGGCCCCTTGGCCAAAACGCCGATTGCCAAAGCCAGACCGAACAAAACCCAATTTGGCCAGGTGTTCTGACCACTTCCCACCGCCCACAGCGCCGCAACCCCCAGCAAGACCGGAAGCGCCAGCAAGCAATCAAACATCGTTGCGCTGCCGTAAAGCAAGAAAACAGTGAAGCCAGCCACGATCACTGCGGCATGAAAACCGATGTCTTTCAGCTCAGGCCAAAACCTCTTTGCCAGTAAGTTGGTAGAGAAAACCACCGCGATCGCCAACACCGGGCCCATAGCGCGCCCGGCCAACTCACTGACGCCGCTAACCAGCCAGATCAGGTTGATCAGCCAGAACAACAGAGGCGGCTTGTGGGTGTAGAAGCTGAAATTCTTGGTCAAATGCACCGGATCGCCGCTCAGCCACATCTCCCAAGCCACGGCCAGATAGCGCGTTTCATCAATCGGCAACACAGGGCGCAGGGCCAACATGGCGGCGAAAATCACTGCCAATACGGCAAACAGCCCCCAAACTTTGCCTTTGATCATCAGATCCCCCCGAGCGAATGCCCTTTGCTACCTCAAACACAAAGCCGCGTCCATGATCGCTGCAGACCGGCGGCGCGCCAAAAGCGACGCCCTTCTGTCGCTGGCGCAACGGCGATTTGGCTTGAAACGACTATCTATAGGAAAAACGGCCATCTGGCCCGATATTGCAGGAAGGATTCCCATGAAGACCCATACCCGAGTGCTGGTCATCGGCGGCGGAGTTGTCGGCTGTTCGGTTCTTTACCACCTTACAAAACTGGGGTGGTCCGATGTGATGCTGGTGGAACGCTCGGAGCTGACATCAGGGTCCACCTGGCACGCAGCAGGCGGCTTTCACACCTTGAACGGCGACACCAATATGGCCGCTTTGCAAGGCTATACCATCCGGCTTTACAAAGAGCTTGAAGCGATCACCGGCATGTCTTGCGGCTTGCACCATGTCGGCGGCATCACTTTGGCCGACAACGAGGCCCGGTTCGAGCAGTTGAAGGCCGAGCGCGCCAAGCACCGCTATATGGGACTTGATACCGAAATCCTCGGCCCTGAAGAGATCAAGACACTCACCAGCGGCATGGTCAACCTCGAAGGCATCATCGGCGCGCTTTACGATCCCTTGGATGGCCACCTTGATCCTTCGGGCACCACGCACGCCTATGCCAAAGCCGCACGGATGGGCGGGGCCGAAATTGTGTTGCACAACCGCGTGCTGGAAACCAACCCGCGCCCCGATGGCTCGTGGGAGGTTGTCACCGAAAAAGGCACGATCATTGCCGAGCATCTGGTGAACGCAGGCGGGCTTTGGGCGCGGGAAATTGGCGCGATGGCGGGGGTTTACCTGCCCCTTTTGCCGATGGCGCATCAATATCTGGTCACCGATGATATCCCCGAGATCATGGATATTTTGAAAACCGGCAAGGAATTTCCACATGTGATGGACCCCGGCGGCGAAAGCTATCTGCGCCAAGAAGGTCGCGGCCTTTGCATCGGCTTTTACGAAAAACCCTGCGAGCCTTGGGCGCTGGACGGCACCCCGTGGAATTTCGGCCACGAGTTACTGAACGAGCAATTCGACAAGATCGAGGATTCGGTCAACTTCGCCTATCGCCGCTTCCCGGTGCTGGAACGCACCGGCGTCAAGCGCGTGATCCACGGCCCCTTCACCTTTGCCCCCGATGGCAATCCGCTGATCGGCCCGGTTCAAGGGCTGCGCAATTACTGGTCGGCCTGTGCCGTGATGGCGGGCTTTAGCCAAGGCGGCGGCATGGGGCTTAGCCTTGCGCAATGGATCATCCACGGTGAGGTGGAACGCGATCCACGCGGCTTTGATGTGTCGCGTTTCGGCACCTGGACCACGCCGGGGTATACCGTGCCCAAAGTCATCGAAAACTATCAGATGCGCTTTAACGTCGGGTACCCGAACGAAGAGCGCCCAGCCGCCCGCCCCTTCCGCACAACGCCGATGTATCAAACCAACTGCGAGATGAACGCGGTCTGGGGTCAGCAATATGGGCTGGAGGTGGTGAATTACTACGCTCTGCCCGGTGAGCCGATCTATGAGACCCCCACCTTCAAACGCTCCAACGCTTGGGAGGCCACGCGCCAAGAAGTCATGGCGGTGCGCGAGGGCGTCGGCATCAACGAGCTGCAAAATTTTGGTAAATACATCGTGCGCGGGCCCAAGGCGCGGGCTTGGCTGGACCGGATCATGGCCGGCACCATCCCGAAACCGGGCCGTCTTTCGCTGAACCCGATGCTGGCCCATTCCGGCAAGATCATCGGCGATTTCACCGTGTCTTGCCTGTCGGAAACCGAATTCCAGCTAACCGCAAGCTATGGCGCCCAAGGCTGGCACTATCGCTGGTTCGAGCAGAACATGATCGACGGGGTGACGGTGGAAAACGTCTCTGACGCGCGATCTGGCTTTCAGATCGCAGGACCAAACGCCCGCGAATTGCTGTCGCGGGTGACCCGCACCGATGTTTCCGGGGACGCGTTCAAATTCATGGACGTGCAGCGGATGACCGTGGGCATGGCCAATTGCATTGTCCAGCGCGTCAGCTACACCGCTGATCTTGGCTATGAAATCTTCTGCGACCACATGTCAGTGCGCCACCTTTGGGATGTGCTGAACGCCGCGGGCGCCGATCTTGGCCTGCGCGCCTTTGGAATGCGCGCCATGATGTCCTTGCGCTTGGACAAATGGTTCGGCTCGTGGGGGCGGGAGTTCAGCCCCGATTATACCCCTGCCGAAACCGGCCTTGACCGCTTTATCCGCTGGAACAAAGACAGCGACTGGATCGGCAAAGCCGCCGCAACCGCCGAAAAGGCGGCAGGGCCAAAGCGCAAGCTGGTCACCTTCATCGTCGATGCAAAAGATGCCGATGTCGTGGCTTGGGAGCCGATCTGGCTTGATGGCAAAGTTGTCAGCTGGTGCACTTCTGGCGGCTTTTCGCATTATACTGGCAAATCACTGGCCATCGGCTTCTTGCCGGCCGAGCGCGTCAAAGACGGGCTTGAGGTTGAAATCGAAATTCTGGGGGAACGTCGCAAAGCCAAGGTTCATCTGGCGCCCTTGTTTGATGCCGATGGCGCGCGGATGCGCGGCTAACCGCACCAGATCGCGCCCAAAGCTGCCCCTTGCAAAAGGGGCAGCTTTTTTCATATGCGCAAGAGCGCTTCATTGCGTTAACTCTGCAAAAACAGCGCGCGGCTTCCCTTGAAACAACAAAAAAGGGGCCCCGAACGGAGCCCCTT
>CBDUEF010000115.1:0-7715 GCA_965366095.1 uncultured Cypionkella sp.
GTTCAAGGATACCACCCTTGTGGCACTGGTCGGCCTTGCCGATCCGCTGGTGGGCATCACCAAGGTTGTTCGTGCCGACATCAACTGGAAGGCCATCTACTGGGAGCCCTACATCTTTGTCGGCGCAATCTTTTTCCTCTTCTGCTTCAGCATGTCGCGTTACTCCATGTATCTGGAACGCAAGCTGAAAACCGATCACCGTTAAGGAGGCCACCATGGCAGAATCCGCAGTCAAACAAAACAAGATGCAGATCTCGGACGAGGTGGCCATCGAGATCAGCCAGATGAACAAGTGGTATGGCACTTTCCATGTGTTGCGCGACATCAACATGACGGTGCAAAAGGGCGAACGTATCGTCATTTGCGGCCCCTCCGGGTCGGGCAAATCCACGCTGATCCGCTGCATCAACCGGTTGGAAGAGCATCAAAAGGGCAAGATCATCGTTGACGGCACCGAGCTGACCTCGGATCTGAAAAACATCGACAAGGTGCGCTCCGAGGTGGGGATGGTGTTTCAGCACTTCAACCTCTTCCCGCATCTGACCATTCTGGAAAACCTCACCCTCGCGCCGATCTGGGTGCGCAAAGAGCCCAAGCGTGAGGCGGTTGAAACCGCGATGTATTTCCTTGAAAAGGTGAAAATCCCCGAGCAGGCCAACAAATACCCCGGTCAGCTTTCAGGCGGTCAGCAGCAGCGCGTGGCGATTGCCCGTTCGCTCTGCATGAAGCCGCGGATCATGTTGTTCGACGAGCCCACCTCGGCGCTTGATCCCGAGATGATCAAAGAGGTTCTCGACACCATGATCGAGCTGGCCGAAGAGGGCATGACGATGCTTTGCGTGACCCATGAGATGGGCTTTGCCCAAGCCGTGGCCAACCGCGTGATCTTCATGGATCAGGGTCAGATCGTTGAGCAGAACGAGCCGAAAGAGTTTTTCAACAACCCGCAATCAGAGCGGACCAAGCTGTTTCTGTCGCAGATTCTGGGCCACTGAACCCAGCCAATTCCAGACAAAAGGCGCCCCGGTCGGGCGCCTTTTTTTGGATGGGATTTGGCATTTGGCTAAGGGTAAACCCTTAATACTTCCTTAACGCGCACAGGTAACATATTGAAATCGCGTGGCATCAAGAGTGTCGCACAGATGCGCAGCGTCAGGATACGCTTTCGCGCGGGATCACGAAATCCACCGTCACCCCAGAGCCAAGGCTGACATCGGCCCAGCTTGAAATTGCAAAATCCACCACCAAAGTCGCCCCGGTCGGATAGCGGCCAAAGTCTGGGTTCAAGGGCGCATTGGCCACCAGTTTGCTGGCAAATTCCGCGATGCCGGGATTGTGCCCGATCATCATCACCACATCAGCCGAGGCGTGTTTCAAAACCGCCAGCATAACCTCGGCCCCGGCATGATAAAGCGCAGGCTTCAACTCCAGAGTCGCGGTACCCGGCAAGGCCGCGGAAATCCCGGCCCAGGTCTTGCGGGTCCGAACCGCGTCGGAACACAAAACCTCGCCTGGCACATAGCCCCGGCTGTCCAGCCATTGCCCCAGATCGGCGGCAGCCGCCTTGCCCCGCTCATTCAAAGGGCGGTCATGGTCGGGGCTGAGCGGATCGTCCCAGCTTGATTTCGCGTGCCGTGTCAGAATAAGCCGCTTCATTTATGGAATATCCCCATGTGATAAGCCGAATGTTCCGGCAGTCTTGCATAGGCTTGCGACAACGGGCAAGCCCGCCTGACGCCGCAACCTAAATTCATACAGTCTTGCCCCGCCGGTTGGTCTAGAAAAGCATGACACCCCGGCACATCATAGCCGCCCACGCCCAGAACACCGGCAGGGCAGGCCGAAAGGCAAGGCTGCGTGCAGCTGTCACAGGGGCGGGGGACGGGTGCGGGCAGGTCGATCTGCTCTTTCAATGCCAAAGCGCCGCGAAAGCTGACCATCAGGCCTTGCTCGGCCTGAACCAGCAGGCGCACCGGGCTGTCCCAGACGCGGCCCGTGCGCAGGGCCCATTTGTAAAACGGGTGATAGGGCGGGCCGCCGAACGGAAAGATCGCTTTGCCCCCCAGATCGCAGGCCATGCCTCCGATCACCCGGCGCGACCAGCGATCAACCGGATCAGGCCCGCCCCATTCGGGTTGCGCCTTGATATGGGGCCAATAGCCCGGCTCGGCCGGGCCAAGCATGATCAGGCTGCGGGTGCCGTTCGGGAGGGTTTCATCCCCGTCACAGGCGAAACCACCAAGGATCATCAGCTGATGCGGGGCGGCAAGGGCCTCGATGTCGGCAAGGATCATTTGCGGAAAGGCAAAAGCAGGCTCCATCCCAGTCTTGCGGGCCGGTCATCTTGCCATTGCAGGCCGATCTCTACCCCATCATGCCCCTTGGTGGGTTGCGGGATATAGGTGCGAAACATCCGATCCCAGATCGACAGGGCAAAGCCATAATTGCTGTCATGCTCCGCCCGCAGGCTGGAGTGGTGGACCCGGTGCATATCGGGGGTGACAAGGATCAGCCGCAGGGCCCGGTCAAGGCGCAACGGCAGGCGCAGGTTGGCGTGGTTGAACAGAGCGGTGCCGTTCAGAATAACCTCGAAAGCCAGCACCGCCACGGCGGGCGGGCCAAAGGCATAGACCAGACCGATTTTCAACAGCATCGAGGCCGCAATCTCAACCGGATGAAAGCGCAGCGCAGTGGTAACATCGAAATCCCGGTCGGCATGATGAACCCGGTGAAAGCGCCACAGGATCGGCAATTTATGGGTCACAAGGTGTTGTAGCCAGATCGCGAAATCGAAGATCAGGATTGTGAGGGGCAGGCTGGCCCAAAACGGCAGAGCGAGGGCGTTGAACAGCCCCCAGCCTTGGTTTCGGGCGTCTATCGCTGCACCTACAGCCAAGAGCGGCAGGATCAGGCCAAGGGCCCGCAGCGCCAGCGTGTTGATCAGTGACATCGCAAGATTGGTGGTCCACCGCGTAGGGCGCGATTGGGTCAGCGCACGGCGCGGCGCGCGGGTTTCAAGGGCCGCAAAAATCACAAATAGGGCGAGAAAGATCCCAAAGCGGATGAGAGCCTCCTGCGCCATCGCCTAGCGCCGGATGCGAGGTTTGACGCGCGGCTCGGTCGAGCGGATCTGGCTGCCCGCTCCGTGATCGGTGAACAATTCCAACAGGCAGGCATTGGGGATGCGCCCGTCAAGGATGGTAACAGCACGGACGCCTTGATCAATCGCAGCAAGCGCGGTTTCAGTCTTCGGGATCATCCCGCCCGCGATGGTGCCATCGGCGATCATGGCGCGCACCTCGTCTGGGGTGATGGCGGTCATGATCTCGCCACTGGCATTTTTTACGCCAGAAACATCGGTCAGCAGCAACAGGCGGTCGGCCTGCAAAGCGCCTGCAATGGCGCCGGCGGCGGTGTCGCCGTTGACGTTGAAGGTTTCGTTATCGGCCATCCCGGTGGCAACCGGGGCCACCACGGGAATGATGCCGGCGTTGAAAAGATCGCGCAAAACCTGCACATTCATCTCGACTGGGCGGCCGACGAAACCCAGTTCGGGATCATCAGCCTCGCAGACCATCAAATCATCGTCTTTGCCCGAAAGACCAACGGCGCGGCCCCCGGCATCCATGATCGCTTGGACAATGCGCTTGTTCACAAGCCCGGTAAGCACCATTTCCACCACTTCGACGGTGGCCTTGTCGGTGACCCGCTTGCCGCGCACAAATTCGGATTTGATGCCGAGTTTGCCCAGCAACTCGTTGATCATCGGCCCGCCGCCATGCACCACCACGGGGTTGACGCCGACCTGCCGCATCAGCACCACATCGCGGGCGAATTCGGCCATTGCAGCCTCGTCCCCCATGGCGTTGCCGCCGAATTTAACCACCACAATCGCGCCCGAATAGCGTTGAAGATAGGGCAGGGCCTCGGAAAGCATTTTGGCCGTCGAGATCGCGTCGGTCATTGTCAGTGTCTGCTGTTTCATTGGGGTCTCCGTCATGGATCAAATGGTAACGGCTTTGCGCGGGGCTGCCAAGGCGCGAATGCATCCCTTGCCAACCGCCTCGCAATCGCTGACCCTGCGCGCAGCAAAGAAATTCCGAGAACATAATGGCAAACCAAAGCGACGTGAAAACACTGGTGTTGACGGGGGCGAGCCGGGGAATCGGGCATGCTACGGTGAAGCGCTTTTCGGCGGAAGGGTGGCGGGTGTTAACCTGCTCGCGCCTGCCGTTTGATCCACGTTGCCCCTGGCCGGGGGGCGAGGAGAATCACATTCAGATTGATCTGGCCGATCCCAACAAGACAATCGCCGCGATTGAAACGATCAAAGCCAAGATCAACGGAAAATTGCATGCCTTGGTCAACAATGCTGGCATCTCGCCAAAAGGCGAGGGCGGCAAACGGTTGAATACACTGGAGACTGATCTGCGCACCTGGGGGCAGGTGTTTCATGTGAATTTCTTTGCATCGGTCATCTTGGCGCGCGGTTTGCAAGCAGAGCTGGCAAGGGCCAAGGGCGCAATTGTCAATGTCACCTCGATTGCCGGTGTCCGCGTGCATCCATTTGCGGGTGCCGCCTATGCCACGTCCAAGGCGGCACTTGCGGCGCTGACGCGGGAAATGGCCCATGATTTCGGACCTTTGGGGGTGCGGGTCAATGCTATTGCACCGGGCGAGGTGGAAACCTCGATCCTTTCACCGGGAACCGACAAGATCGTTGCGCAATTGCCAATGCGGCGATTGGGCCAGCCAAAGGAGGTGGCAGATGCGATCTGGTTCCTTTGTTCGGACCAATCGAGCTATATTTCTGGAACCGAGATCGAAGTGAATGGCGCACAGCATGTCTGAGGCCTGTTTGATCAGATAGCATTGGCACCCGATTTTCAGCTGGTGGGCGCTTTGGTGAACCAGTCGGCATAGGTCTGGCGCAGCAGGTTCTTTTGGACTTTGCCCATCGTGTTGCGCGGCAATTCCGTCACATAAACCGCCGCTTTGGGCTGTTTGAATTTCGCAATCCTGCCGTGCAGAGTGGAAAGCGTCTGTTCAGGCGCCGTCACTCCGCCCTTTCGGCTGACCAAGACCGCAAACACCGCCTCACCGAAATCGGGGTGGGGCAGCCCAATGACTGCAGATTCCACAATGCCGGGTGCCTCATCCAAAAGCAGCTCAACTTCCTTGGGGTAGACGTTGAAACCACCGGTGATGATCAGATCCTTGGCCCGGCCAACAATCGAATAATAACCGTCGTCATCGCATGTTGCCAGATCGCCGGTCAGAAACCATCCATCGGGGCGCAGCTCTTCGGCGGTTTTTTCGGGCATCTGCCAATACCCCCGAAAGACATTGGGGCCGCGCACTTCGATTATCCCAACGTCGCCCATTTCGGTTGGATTTTCACCAGACATCAGCCGCAACTCTACCCCCGGCAAAGGCAGGCCGACCGTCCCGGCGCGGCGTTCAGCCTCATAGGGGTTGGAGGTGTTCATGTTGGTTTCCGTCATCCCATAGCGTTCCAAAATCCGATGGCCAGTGCGGGCCTCAAATGCGCTATGGGTTTCCGCCAAAAGGGGCGCCGAGCCGGAAATGAACAGCCGCATATGTTCGGTTGCGGCACGGTCAAAGCCCGGAGTGGCAAGCAGACGGGTATAAAACGTCGGCACCCCCATCAAAGAGGTGGCTTGTGGCAGATGCTGCAGCACCTCTTCGGCCTTGAAACTTTCCAGAAAGATCATGCTGCCCTGCGCCACAAGCAGGGTACTGGTCGCGACAAAAAGCCCATGCGTGTGAAAGATGGGCAAGGCATGAATAAGGGTATCATCTTTGGTGAATCGCCACAGCGTGGCCAAGGTTTGCGCATTCGACAAAAGATTGCCCTGGCTCAGCATGGCTCCTTTAGAGCGGCCGGTGGTGCCGGAGGTGTAAAGGATGGCAGCCAGATCATCTGCTGTGCAATCCGTCGGGGTAAGGGTTGGCGGCTGTTCGCGGCAGGCATCGGCCAGACTGCCTTGGCCAGCAGCATCAAGCGTCAGCAAGACGGCACCATGTTGCGCGGCAATCTCGGCCAGACCTGCGGCATTGGCGGGATCGCAAACGAAAAGGGTCGGCGTGGCGTTGCCAAGAAAATAGCCGATTTCACTGCCAGTGTAGGCAGGATTAAGCGGCAGAAATATTGCGCCCAAAGCCACCGAGGCTGCATAGACGGCCAAAGCCTCTGACGACTTGGCGCATTGGATTGCAATTCGATCGCCCTTGCGCAGTCCCAGCCCGCCAAGGGCATGGGCAGTGCGCGATATCAATCGGGCGAAATCTTTTCCGGTCAGCGACCTACCATCGCCAAGCTGCAGCAAAACACTGTCGCGGCCGGTCAGCGGGGCAAAGAGCGCATCATAGAGTGGATTGGGCATAACATCCTCGGCCTGTTTTGCGAAAACTGTGACATGCCGCGGCAAAACTCTCAAGGAATTGAAGATTGTGGCGTTGTTGGGCGGGGCGGCCATGGAATGACCCCGCACCTGCCATTTTCACGCCGAGGTTGCGGGGGATAGTTGCCATGGAACGTCAACAGGAGGCCGCAATGTCATTCCCTTTCTCCCTGTTTTCCAAGTTTGGCTTTTTTGCCGCAACGACCGAGCCCGATTTCTTTGATCTGCGATTGCAGCGCTCTCGTTCGCGCGAAGAGCGCAGGGCCAGTCGTGGAAACATCTTCAGAAGTCTGGCGTCACACCCGGAAGTCTGAGCTCCTTGATCAGATCGCGAACTTCCTGTCTGGCCGCAATGTTGGACAGGTTCAACTGGTCAACGCCGGTGTCTTTCAAATCAAGCAGTGTCAGCCCGCGAGGGAATAGTTCGCGAAAGATAACGCGTTCTGAAAACCCCGGCGAAACTCGAAAGCCAATGCGTTTGGAAAGCTCTTCCAGCGCCGAGCCGACTTTCTTTTTATTGTGCATCTGTTGCGCGCCCAGCCGATTGCGCAAAACGATCCAGTCAATCGGACGCAGCCCGGCTTGGGCCCGCAGCTGTCTGGCCCCCCAGACCATTTCAGAATAGATCGACGGACCTTTGACCCGCCCGGTTTCGGGATCAACCCGCGCCAACAGATCAAAATCCACGAAGCTGTCATTCAGCGGCGTGATCAAGGTGTCCGCAAGCGAATGGGCTACCTGGCTGAGGCGGGTATGACTGCCGGGGCAGTCGATAATGATGAAATCCGAAATCGGTTCCAGCGCCGAAACCGCAGCAGAAAGCCGGTGATCATAGGGGTTTTCCCCGGCGCCCAGCTCTTTGGCATCAATTTCCGGCAGATCGGTATAGTTTGGGCTTGGCAAAGCCAGCCCCGTCCGCGCCAAATATGCGTTTCGGTTTTCGATGTATCGCCCAAAGCTTTTTTGCCGCAAATCGAGATCGAGCGCCCCGACACGATGTCCCATACGTGCCAAGGCCGTTGCGACATGCATCGAGGTGGTCGATTTACCCGACCCGCCCTTTTCGTTTCCGACAACGATGATATGTGCCATGTCTGCCCTTGCATTGTCGAAAAAACTGCGCGGTTTTCAGCGCACCCTCTCTATAGGTTCTGTGTTTGCGGTTGGAAAGCGCCCAGCGGTCAATTGTCTATTGCATAAAGACCTTCTGTCCAAAAGGCGGGACAGGTTGTTGGCAGATGGGGCATTTTTTCATCCTTTCAGTTGGACCATCGTTGCGCGGCGTCTCTC
>CBDUEF010000116.1:0-7669 GCA_965366095.1 uncultured Cypionkella sp.
TGCGCCGGTCAGTTGATCGACCAGCACTTTGCGCGCCTCGTTCAAGGTGTCGATATAGCTGGCGGTGCCATTGCCGTTTTGGGCCAGCGCCTGCATGGTGGCATCATCAAGATTGCCGCGCCCAAAGCCCAGCACCGACAGATAGACCCCGGTTTCACGCTTGGCCGCGATATAGGTTTTCAGCGCGTCCGGGTCATCAATCCCCACGTTGAAATCGCCGTCGGTGGCCAGCAAAACGCGGCTGACCTCGCCTTTTTCCGCCATGCCTTCGGCCACCTTATAGGCCAGCTCCAAGCCTTCGGCCCCGGCGGTGGACCCGCCCGCATCAAGATGATCAAGCGCGCTCAAAATGCGATCCTTGTCGCTGGCCTTGGTCGGCGGCAAGACCTCCCCAGCCGAGCCCGCATAGGCCACAATCGCCACCTGATCATTGGCATGCAACTGCCCCAACATCAGCGCCAGCGACTGTTTCAACAGCGGCAGTTTGTTCGGCTCTTCCATGCTGCCCGAGGTGTCGATCAGGAACACAAGGTTCAGGGCTGGGCGCGTGGCCCCATCAGGGAGCGCGCCTTGCAAGCCAATCCGCACCAGCCGCGTACCGGGATTCCACGGCGTTGGCATCACCGAAATGGAGGGCCGAAACGCCTTGGCCTTTTCGGGCCCGGCATAGGCATAGGGGAAGTAGTTGATCATCTCCTCGACCCGCACCGACGCCGGATCGGGCAAAAACCCCGCATTCAACGAAGACCGCACCACGGCATATGAGGCGGTGTCAACATCAATCGAAAAGGTGGAAACCGGCTCTTCTGCGGTAATCTTCACCGGATTTGCCGCCGCATTGGCAAAGGCTTCGGTATTGTCCGCCACCAATGCCTTATCGTCATAGCTCTGGCCAAGCTCGCCCGGTGCCGGGGCGATGATGCCCATCGGCGCCGAGGCAGCCGGGGCCTCCATCCGCTTGCGGGCAACTGTCGGGGCAGCGTCCATGGCCGCATCCGCCTCAACTGCCAGCCCGGCCTCTGTGTCAACCGATGCAATCGCGCCCCCGGTTGCCTCTGTTGCCAAAGACGGCGCGGGCGGCAGGGCCGCCACTTCGGGCAACACAGGTGCCGCCGGGGTGGCCATGGGCACATCCGAGGCCCCAACCGGAGCCACATCTTTCAACGCGGCAACAGGATCGGTCGGGGCCTTGGGTTTCGATGCTTCTTCAAGCGGCGTTGCAATTTTGGGAGCCAAAGCGCCGGGATTTTGCGCGACAGGCAAAACGATGAACAGGCCAAAGGCCAATGCCGCCACAGATGTGGTGGCGGTCAGGATGAACCGGCCGGAAAGAGTTTGAAACATGCTGCGCACTCCACTGAAAATCCCCACCCTCTC
Source organism: uncultured Cypionkella sp. (assembly GCA_965366095.1). Classification (GTDB taxonomy): domain Bacteria; phylum Pseudomonadota; class Alphaproteobacteria; order Rhodobacterales; family Rhodobacteraceae; genus CBDUEF01. Next base: position 1,378 of record CBDUEF010000116.1, read on the forward strand.
GGGGCGGTCATTCGTGGAACGCATCGGCTCAGCCGATCCTTGGAGACGATCGAAATTTTCCATCGCCAAGCGCATCGCCGCCGCCTTCGCCGCCGGATCACTGGGCGGCGCTTGGCGCAAAGCGGCCTTCAGGGCGTCTAGCTCGTCAGTCATTTCGCCTCCTCCGCTGCCATGGCGCGCAATCGCTTCTTCACTTCCGACATCCGCCAAGCAATCGTGCCCTCGGAAACCCCCAGCACCGAACCCGCCTCAGCTTGGGTCATCTCTTCGCCCAAGACCAGCGCCACAGTGTCGCGCAACTCGGGCGTCAGGCGCTGCATCGCAAGGCCCAGCCAATCCAGCGCCTCGGCCTGCACCGCAATCTCATCCTGTCGCGCAATTTCCCAATCGCCCCAGCCCGCCCCGGCCTTGGCCCGCGTGGCCTGACGGCGGCGCAAATCATGGGCGGCATTCACCACAACGCGGTAAAGCCAGGTGGTAAAGCGCGCCTGCGCCTGCCAGCCGCGCAGCTTGGCAGCCAGGGCCGCGCAAATATCCTGCGCCAGATCCTCGGCATCTGCACGGCTGCCGCTCATCCGATAGGCCAGACCGTGGATCCTGTCATAATGGCGCGAAATCAGCACCGCAAAAGCGGCACGGTCGCCGCCAGCGGCGGCAGTGGCCAGGGTTTCATCGGGCGTATCCATCAACATGACATTCCTTCAACGCATCCTGTTGCGCAATCCTTGGCAGTGCCGGAAATAAAAATGGCCGCACCTTTGCGGGGTGCAGCCATTCTTGATCCGATTCGGAAGGGGGCGACCGTCCCGGACCTTCGCGATCAATAGATCAGCGAATCCAACACGCCAAAGGCGCCCGCGTTCGAGGCCAAGCGGTCGGCCATCCCTTCATCATCGGCATAGGCGGCAATCGCCGAATAGGTGCCAGAGCCAAACGCGCCATCAATCCCGCCGCGATAATAGCCATAGGCCGACAGACGGCGCTGGATCAGCCTGCGCTCTTGGGCCGAATAGCTTTGAAACGCCCGCGCCGTCGCGGTGCGATAGATCGAGTGGTAAACCGGGGCGGGCTGATAGACCGGATCGGCATAGACCGGCTGATAGGCCGGCTGCTGATACTCCGGCTGACGCGGGTGCTTTTTGGCCTCACGGATCAGCGCCTGCACCGCAATGGTCGCAACAACGCCTTTGACAAAATTCTGCTCATTCGAGCCCCAAGCCTGCGCTGGTGCAGCAGGCATCGCAGCAATCGAAAGCGCCATCATTGTGGCAAAGCCAGCGCGTTTCAGCTTGGTTTTAACAGCGGGCAGCATGTCATTTCCTTTCGTTGGTCCCCAGGATCGGGGCATGTCCAACAAATGGCCCAAGCCTGCTTGCTAAGCAAAATCGCGCGCCCGATATAGGATAACACATTCTTTATCAGTGGGTTAAAAACTGATCCTTGACGTGGCCATCCCGGCCCGCCTGCCAACCTTCGGCTAAACCCAATCGGCCAAGGCACGGCTCAGGCGCAAAAGCCCCTCACCAAGGTTCACCGCCGCACCGCCGCCCACGCCCAAACGGATATGTGCAGGCTCATCATAGGCGGTGCCGGGCAGCAGAAATGTCCGATAGGGCGGCGCAAGCAATTTTCGCGCAAAAGGTTCCGCCTCAATGCCCTCCAACCGCGCGAGCCCGATCAACCCGGCCGCTGGGGCCACCCATGAAAGCCGCTCTTGCCCCTCGATAAAGCCATTCAACTCCGCCAAATTCGCCTGCCCCTCGGCTCGCGCGGCGGCAATCGCCGGGGCCAGCCGTTCGGGCCGCAACGCGATCTCGGCGATATGTTCTCCCAGTATATTCATGATTTCAGACGCGTTTTCGCGCAGAATCACCGCATCCCGGATCAGCCCCGCATCCTGCGAAATCATCCACCCCGTGCGCAGCCCCTGCAAGCCCAGCGCCTTGGACACCGACCCAGTGGTGATCCCGCGCCCATAAATTCCCGCGATCGAGGGCGGCCTTGCGCCTTGCCACTCCAACCCCGCATAAACCTCATCAACCAGCAGATAGGCCCCCACATGATCGGCAATATCTGCCACCGCGCGCAGGTCCGCCGCATCCATCAACGCGCCAGTGGGGTTGTTGGGGTTTGACAGGAAAATCAACTTGGTTTTATCCGTCACCGCCGCGCGCAAAGCGTCAAGGTCCAGCCGCCAGCCATCCGCTTCGCGTCGCTTCACCAGCCGCAAATCGGCCCCAATCGCCCGCGCCAGCACCGCCGCCTGCGGCCAACCGGGGGTTTCGGTCACGATCTGATCGCCCGCGCTCAAAATCTGCCGCAGCGCCAGATAATTCGCCTCTGCCGCCCCCGCCGTGATCAGAACGCTTTCCAGCGGCAACGAAAGCCCCGCCTGCGCCAACACATGGGCGCGCAACGCGGGCAGGCCCTGAAAGCTGACCCCGTTCCAATCAAGCGGCAAATCCGGGTCCAGATCGCCCAGAAATGCGCTTAGCTTGGGCGAGGTTGAGAGTGAAAACCCCAAGATACACTCGGGCGCCTCAGCTGCCGTTGTCTCCAGCAAATATTCAAACAGCTTGTGAATCCGAACCTTCATGGCCTAGCGCACATCCCGCCCTTGGTTCAAAATGATCACATTGCCGGACGAGATATCCCCCGCCGCCGACACCAAAAACCCAACCCAATCGGCGATTTGGCTGGCCTGCATCGCCACCCCATGCGGCATTGCGGAAATCGCGCGGGCCAGCACTTCCTCACTCAACACATTGAACAAGGGCGTCTCGGTCATCGCCGGAGCAATCGAATTCACCGCAATCTTCTCGCGCGCATAGCGCCGTGCCAGATCCTTGGTCAGCGTATCCATAGCGGCCTTGCTGGCGCGGTAATGCGGCGGATCAAACACATCGAAATTATACGCCCCGTTCGAGGAAATATTCACAATTTTCCGCACCCCCGGCCGCGACAGCATCGCCTTCACCGCCCCTTGGCAGCAGTGAAACGCCGAGCCGAAATTCACCGCCATCTGCCGTTCAAACTCGCCCGCCGGAATGTCGGGGAAGTCCGACATAAAGCAGGTGCCGGCGTTGTTCACCAACACATCCACCCCGCCATGCCGCGTAACCAGCCGATCAAACAGATCGGCAATCGCCTCAGGATCGGTCAGATCCACCGCCTCGGCACTGAAGCCCGCACCAAGATCGGCGGCCATCATCAGCAGCGCGGGTGCGTCGATATCCACCCCGACCACCTGCAACCCATCCTCCAGCAACCGCGCGGTAATCGCCCGCCCCATGCCCCCCGCAGCCCCCGTCACCACCGCAATCCGTGCCATTGCATCCCCCATTTTGGCCCAAGGCTAAGCCAGCCCTACAAAACAGACAAGCCGCCCCGTTTTCGGGGGCGGCTTGGTTCGGATGGGTCCAAATCTCAGACGGAAAGGCAGATATACTTCATTTCCATGTAATCCTCGATCCCGTGATGGCTGCCTTCACGGCCCAGACCGGATTGCTTAACGCCACCAAAAGGCGCCACTTCGGTGGAAATCAGGCCAGTGTTCACGCCCACCATGCCATATTCCAGCCCCTCTTGAACGCGGGTGATCCGGCCAATGTCGCGGGCGTAGAAATAGCTCGCAAGGCCAAAGATCGTATCATTGGCCCACGCGATCACCTCTTGCTCGGTCTCGAACTTAAACAACGGCGCCAGCGGGCCAAAAGTTTCCTCATTCGCCACTTTCATGTCGGGGGTCACGCCCGTCACCACCGTCGGCTGAAAGAAGGTACCGCCCAAAGCATGGCGCTTGCCGCCCGTCAAAACCTTGCCGCCACCCGCCAAAACGTCGGCGATATGCTCTTCCACCTTCACAACGGCATCGGCGTTGATCAGGGGGCCAGTCGTCACCCCAGCCGTCAACCCATCGCCAATGTTCAGCTTTTTCACCGCCACCGACAGCTTTTCGGCAAAGGCATCATAACCCCCCGCCTGCACATAAATCCGGTTGGCGCAAACACAGGTCTGGCCGTTGTTGCGAAATTTCGAGATCATCGCGCCTTCATCTGCCGCATCCAGATCGGCATCGTCAAACACGATGAAGGGTGCATTGCCGCCCAACTCCATCGAGCATTCCAGCCCCTGCCCCGCCGCTTGGCGCAGCAAAATCCGCCCCACTTCGGTGGAGCCGGTAAAGGTCAGCTTGCGGATCGCAGGGTTCTCGCAAAACTCCTTGCCAATCTCCGAGGACCGTGACGAAGTGATCACGCTGAACACCCCCGCAGGCACGCCCGCCCGCTCGGCCAGCACCGCCAAAGCAATCGCCGACAGTGGCGTTTCCGCAGCAGGCCGCGCCACAAAACCACAGCCCGCCGCCAGCGCCGGGGCCACCTTGCGCGCAATCATCGCATTCGGAAAATTCCACGGCGTGATCGAGGCCGCAACCCCGATCGGCTGCTTGATCACCGTGATCCGCTTGTCGCGCTGATGGCCGGGAATGGTTTCGCCGTAAATCCGCTTGGCCTCTTCACCAAACCACTCGATGAAACTGGCACCATAAGCCACCTCGCCCTTGGCCTCGGCCAAAGGCTTGCCCATTTCGGCGGTCAGGATCGCGCCCAGATCATCGACATTCGCCATGCACAGATCAAACCACTTGCGCATCACCGCCGCGCGTTCCTTGCCGGTCCGCGCCGCCCATTCGCGGCGGGCAACATCCGCCGCCGCAATCGCGCGGGCCGCATCGGCGCGGGTCAGATCGGGCACGCGGGCAATCACATCACCCCGCGCAGGATTTTTCACGTCAAAGGTCGCGCCATCTTCGGCATCGACCCATTCGCCCGCCACATAGGCCTTGTTCGGCAACAGGCTGGCATCTTTCAGGATGGAACGCAGATCGGTCACGGAATCGAGCATTTGGGCCTCCCATTTCTAGCTTGCACTTGAAATGCCCTCTGCCAAAGTAAAAGTCCAGTTCTTGCGCGCGCCCTTGGCGCAAATTTGATCAAATGATGGAGCGAAAATGCCGTTGGAAACCGATATGGACCGCGCCTATGCCAACGGGGCCTTTATCCCAGGATCAGACACGCTGCCTGCAAAATGGGCCGCCCTCGCCGCGCAGTTTCGCATCAGCCTTGGGCCCCGTGCAAATCTCGCATTGCCCTACGGCCCCAGCCCCCGCAACGCCTTCGACCTCTTCCTTCCCGAAACCCCGCCCAAAGGCCTGATGATCTTCATCCACGGCGGCTATTGGATGGCCTTCGGGCGCGAAAACTGGTCACATCTGGCCGCTGGCGCCCTCGCGCAAGGCTGGGCCTGCGCGATGCCCTCCTACACCCTCGCGCCGCAAGCCCGCATCGCCGAGATAACCCAAGAAATCGCCGCCGCCACCCGCGCCGCCCAAGCCATAATCCAAGGCCCCACCGTGATCACCGGCCATTCCGCAGGCGGCCACCTCGCCGCCCGCATGGCCTGCACCGACATCCCCCTGCACCGCATCACCCGCGTCGTCCCGATTTCCCCGCTCGCCGATCTCGCGCCTTTGCTGCAAACTGAAATGAACACAAAGCTGCGACTGACGGCAGAGGAATCCCGCGACGAAAGCCCCGCCCACCTGAGCCCACGCCCAGAGATCAAAACCCATGTCTGGGTCGGGGCCATGGAGCGCCCTGCCTTCTTGTGGCAGGCCCGGCTGTTGTCAGAAAACTGGGGCTGCCCCTGGACAGCAGCGCCCGATAAACACCATTTCAATGTGATCGACGATCTGCAAAACCCCGCCTCCGCGCTGATGGAAACGCTGCTGGGCGCCTGATTTCATCTGTCTGAAAATATCCCGGGGGGCCGCAAAGCGGCATGGGGGCAGCGCCCCCACTTGGCTTGCAAAGCCAAATCAGCTGTTTGCGTGCATCCGCTCGATATAATCGCGCATCTCCTGCGCCTCGTGGCGCGCATCGCGCAGGCCTTCCATCGCAGCGCGCAACTCGGCCTCGGTCTGGGCAATCTGCCCCATCAACTCGGCCTCGCGCTGCTCCATATACAATATCGCCTGATCGCGCATTTCCTCGGCCTCATGCAAGGATTGCGCCAAACCGTCCATCTCGGCCATATCCCCGCCAGCAACTCGGGTGAAACGGTGCATCAGCCAATAGGTGAACCAGCCCATCGCAAAGGCCAAAAGCAGAATGATCGCCGTGGCAATGATGAATTCCGTGCGATTCATGTCCGGTTCGTCCTATCCGTTGCTGCCCGGCCGTGCTTTCGGCCGGATCGTCTGTTCTTGTGGGGCAAGCGAAGGGCTGCTGTC
>CBDUEF010000117.1:0-7637 GCA_965366095.1 uncultured Cypionkella sp.
GGCATGGCCCGAAACCATTGGCCCACCGCGAGGCTGGCCCATATCGCCAATATAAAGCCCGGCCCAGCCAATCTTTTGGGCGCTGCGGCTTAGGTCTTCAAGGTATTCGACCAGAACCGGTTGGCCAAAGTTACGGTGGCGCGATAGGCGCATGACCTGCCAGCTTGGCCCGGATTCAGGAAGCTCGACCAAACCCGCGCCGCAGCCCCGCGCATAGGTTCCGATCGGCATGGGCGCTTGTTGGCTTGGCAAAGCCATGGCGCCAAAGAGTTTGTTTGCCAAAGCTTCGGCATTTGCGTGACCGGCAAGCGCCAGGTTTGCCAAGAGGAAAAGGATCGGAAATTTCATCAAACTCTCTCGCCCAAAGGTTTGACCCACTTCAAGAGGATCATGCCGATAATGAAAAGCGCAATCAGCGGCACAGCGATGCCCATGCGCTGCGATCCGCTTACCGTTGTGAAGACAGCAATGCAGAACGGCGCAATAAAGGCGGTGGCCTTGCCTGACAAGGCGTAAAGGCCGAAGGCCTCGGTTGCGCGTTCACGGGTGGTGTGGAAAACCATCATTGTGCGGCTGGCTGATTGCAGCGTGCCACCGGCTGCACCGATCAGAATGCCGCAGATGTAAAAGATCGTGTCGGGAGCCGTGGACCCTGCCGCAAAGCCCATCCCGAAGAAGCTGTCGCGCGACATCCCGGCGATGACCAGACAGACCAGGATCAACACCCCCATCGCGAGGTTGATCACCGGCTTTGGTCCGCGCGCGGAATCCATCTTGCCGCCAAGCCAGCTGAACAGGGCGGCGGAAATCGCGCCGGCAATGCCGAAGATGCCGATTTTGGTGACAGACCACCCCAGCACCCCCGACGCATAAACCCCGCCAAAACCATAAAGTGCGTTCAGCGCGTCACGGTAAAACATCGAGCTGATCAGATGCGCGGCAAGGCTTTGCCGCTCTTCAAGCGATAAGATCAGCCCCCAGAGTTCGGCCATGGCCTTGGCGATGTTCACCCGTTTTGCCTTGGCTTTCGGCTCTTTCACCCACATGAAAAACGGGATCATAAACACAACATACCAAACCGCCGTGAGCGGCCCAACGGCGCGGGTGCCTTCGCGGGTGGCCGGATCAAGGCCCAGGATCGGGTTGATACCGATCAGGGTTTTGCCGGTGCTGGAGTTTTCCGCCAGCAATAAAAGCATGATGATCAGCGAGATAATTCCGCCCACATAGCCAAAAGCAAAGCCCGAGCCCGAGATTTTGCCCATATCCTCATCATTTGTCAGATCAGGCATCAGCGAATTTGTAAAAATTGTCGCAAATTCCATGCCGATCAGGCCAAGCCCAAACCAGACCATCGCATGAAACAGGTCGGGCTGATCCGGCATCAGATACCAAAGCATCCAGGATCCGGCGACATAAAAGGCCGAAAACACCCAAATCCAGACCATGCGTTTGCCCGAACCATCGGCAATTGCGCCAAGAATTGGTGCCAAAAGCGCGATGATCACCCCAGAAAGCGATTGGCCCCAGCCCCAATAGGCCTGAGCGGCGGCGCCTGCCGCCTCGGCATCAAGGCCGGTTCCGATGAAATGAGTGCGGGCAACTTCGGCAAAATAGGGGCCGAAAACAAAGGTGAGCAGCAAGGTATTATAGGGCTGGCTGGCCCAATCAAAGAAATACCAGCCCCAGATGCGCTTGCGCTGCGAGATCATGTTTTGCCCCTTTTGCCATCGGCGCAGATCAAGCCTGAAAAGGGACCCTAGCGCAAGCGTTACGCTTTCAGCGGCGGCCACGGCCTTTGCGCATCGCTTTGGATCCAGCCTTCGATCCAATCGGGCAGCTCCGGGCTTTCCTGCATCTGCCCCAGCGCCAAAAGCACCTCTGCAGGCGGCACAATTCCGGCCTTTGACAGGAAGGCCGAACGCAGCAGCATATGGCTGGTGCAGTCGTCGCCACGCCAAAAACTTTGTTCCAGATAGACAAAGCGTGCGTCCCAACCCACCACACGGCTGATCTGCGTCAGCTTTTGAAAAACCGTGACGCGCCGGCGGTAGCGGGTGGAGTTTCCGGCGACCGTGATCCCCCAGCCCTTGACCTTGGCCACCTTGTCAAACCCCATCCTGACCGACATCGGAATCCGGCCCAGATCAAACAGAGTCAGGGTGCGGCCATTGTTCAACTCACGCCATGGGTCCAAATCCCACGGCCAGACCCGATGTGTGCTGATATGTGCCTCGAGGATCGCAAGGCGGGGTGCATTGCGAAATTTCCACAGCTCTTTGGCAATTCTGAAATAGGGATACATCGGGAACCTCCAGCCGGTGACTTGTCGAAGAGGTGAAGGATGGTCAAGTCAATCGCTGCGGAAAGCATTGCCCTTTGTGGGGCCAGCTTGTAGCAGTACCGCAAGAGCTAGTGGTTGGAGCCGGTTTATGACGTCATTTTTCCAAATCCTGCTGATGGTCCTGGATATCGCCAAATGGATCGTTCTGGCGCATTTCATCATGAGCTGGCTGATCAATTTTCAGGTTTTGAACCTGCGCCAGCCCGTGGTGGCGCAGGCCTGGGCCGCGATCAATCGGTTGTTGCAACCCCTCTATGATCGGGTGCGCCGGGTGTTGCCGGCGGCGTCGGGCCTAGATTTCGCGCCCCTGTTTGTGCTTTTGGTGATCTATGGCTTGCGGATTATTCTGGTGAACAACGTCCAATTCTTTCTGTGACGTTTAAGATTTCCTTAGGCTTTCCAGCCCAATCTTGCCCGCAGAATGATTGACCGAGCCATGCCACTTCCCAAAGACCTCTTGGCTTCTGTTTTTGGCTTTGCCGATTTCCGCCCCGGCCAAGAGGAAATCGTTGATGCCGTCATGGCGGGCAGGAACACGCTGGCCATCATGCCGACGGGCGGCGGTAAATCGCTGTGTTTTCAACTCCCTGCGCTTTGCCGCGATGGCGTAACGGTGGTGATTTCGCCGCTGATCGCGCTGATGCGCGATCAGGTGCGGGCCTTGCGGGCTGCGGGGGTTGAGGCTGGGGCCCTGACCTCGGGCAATACCGACGAGGAAACCAAAGCGGTGTTTTCGGCGCTGGATCAGGGCCGCTTGAAACTGCTTTATATGGCGCCGGAGCGATTGGCTTTGGGTGCCACGCTGCCGATGCTGCGGCGGATCAACTGCACGATGATTGCGGTGGACGAGGCACATTGTGTCAGCCAATGGGGCCATGATTTCAGACCGGATTATCTGCGCATCGGTGCCTTGCGACGCGATCTGAATGTGCCCTTGGCGGCCTTCACCGCCACGGCGGATGAGGAAACCCGCGAAGAAATCGTGGCGCGGTTGTTTGATGGCCAGCCGCCCGAGTCCTTTTTGCGGGGCTTTGATCGGCCCAATATTCACCTTGCCTTTGCGGTAAAAGACAGCCCGCGCGATCAGATTTTGCGGTTTGCTGCGGCGCGCAGCGGGCAATCCGGGATCGTTTATTGCGCCACCCGAGCAAAGACCGAAACCCTGTCACAGGCGTTGCGATCTGAGGGTCATTCCTCATGCTTTTACCACGGCGGGATGGACGCAGAAGACCGCAGGCGCGTGGAAATCCGTTTTCAGCAAGAAGACGGGCTGATCGTTGCCGCGACGGTGGCCTTTGGCATGGGGATCGACAAGCCCGATATTCGTTGGGTCGCGCATGCCGATCTGCCGAAATCTATTGAGAGCTATTATCAGGAAATCGGACGCGCCGGACGCGACGGTGACAAGGCCGAAACGCTGACGCTTTATGGGCAAGATGATATTCGATTGCGCCGCACCCAGATCGATGAAGGGCTGGCACCGCCAGAGCGAAAGAGCGCGGATCACGGGCGGTTGAACGCGCTGCTGGGATTGGCCGAGGCGACCGCCTGCCGACGCCAGGTTTTGCTTGGCTATTTCGGTGAAGCGGCGGGACCCTGCGGCAACTGCGATCTTTGCGACCGGCCCGCAATCATCTTTGATGCAACCGACGCCGTTCGCAAGGCGCTGTCGGCGATTTTGCGCACGGGTGAATGGTTCGGGGCGGGGCATTTGATTGATATTTTGACTGGAAACGCCACCTCAAAGGTGCGGGAACGGGGTCATGACCAGCTGCCGACTTTTGCTGTCGGCAAAGATCTGTCGAAACCGGCCTGGGGTGCGGTATTTCGGCAGATGATGGGGCGCGATCTGGTGCGGCCTGATCCAGAACGCTTTGGCGCGTTGCGGATGACGGATGCCGCAAGGCCAATTTTGCGCGGTGAGGCGGCGATCACCTTGCGCCGCGATACGATCGACAAGGCCACGCCGCGCGCTGCGATCAAAGAGCAGGTCGGCGAAGAGGATGCCAGCCTGCTTTCCGCTTTGAAGGCAAAGCGCAGATCTTTGGCCGAAGCGGGTGGGGTTCCTGCCTATGTGGTTTTTCCCGATCGCACTTTGATTGAAATGGCACAGCGGCGCCCGACCACTCTGGATGCGATGATGGGGATAACAGGCGTGGGCGCGAAGAAACTGGAAAGCTACGGCGCGGCCTTTCTTGCGGTGATTACCGGTGCGGGCCCTTTAGCGATGCACCCGGCGCGCAAGAAATTGTTGGGTAAGAATTCAGGGCAGGTTTTTGATCAGCTGGCCGAAGTGCAGGTGCAATTGCAGCGCGGGGCCGATGGAATTGGCAAGCCCCTGAGCATTTCATCCAGCGCATTGCGAAAAATTGCCGAGGCGCGGCCCTCGACCCTTTCTGATCTTGACCGGATCGGGGATTTGGGGCCGGCCAAAATCGAACGTTTTGGCCCAGCCTTTCTTGAGGTGCTGCGCGACACCTAAGTTCCGGTCATGGCCTCTGGCGCGGGATGGATGGACCGGCTCTCGGATGGGCAAAACTCTTCCATAACCTCCACAATCGCGGCCTTGCGCAGAGGTTTGGTCATATAGCGGTCGATCCCAGCGGCCAGGATACTTTCGGCGTCGCCATCCATGGCATGTGCCGTCATGGCAACGATTGGAATATGGCTGCGCCCGGATTCCAGTTTGCGGATGGCCTGTGCCGCTTCACGGCCGTCCATTTCAGGCATGGAAATATCCATGAAAATCAGGTCGGGGTTGAGGGACTGATAAAGCGCTACCGCCTCGCGGCCATTGTTGGCGAAGGTCAGTTCAATGTCGAGATCGCGCAGCATTTTCTGGAAGACCAGCTGATTGGTGCGATTGTCCTCGGCAGCCAATATCTTCATGGCGCGGCGGTTGGCGGATGTAATCACCTTGGGCGCGGGGCGTGGTTCTGCGTAACCGGACAAGGACTGTAGCTTGCGGTAAAGATCCGCGCGCAAGATCGGCTTTTGCAGCAGCGCCGCGAGATGCTCTGCCCCCGGAACTTCGCGTGCGTTTGCAGGGTTTGACGACAGCAGGACAATTGGCGTTGAAATTCCCATCTTGCGCAACTGACTGGCTAAAGCCAAACCGTCCATCTCGGGCATTTCGTGATCTGTCAGGATGGCATCGAAACTGCGGGTCTGGACGGCGGCCAAGGCCTCGGCGCCTGACCGGCAGAGGGTAACTTCAAGACCGCAGGGCACAAGTTGACGCTCAAGGATCGTGCGATTGATGAATTGATCATCAACCACAAGAATTTTGCGCAACGAAATCGGCAGGCGCGGCGCTATCGGCTCTTCGGCAATGGGCAGGGAGAGCCGGAAACCAAAGGACGAGCCTTTGCCAAGTTCGCTGTCGACCCAGATTTCACCGCCCATTTTTTGGATGAGACGTTGGGTGATGGCAAGGCCAAGCCCGGTGCCTTCAAACTTGCGATTGGATTGGCTTTCCACCTGATTGAACTCGCCAAAAACCTGTTCAAGGTTTTCCGCAGCGATGCCGATCCCGGTATCCTCGATGGTGATGTGTAATTGTTGGGCGCCCTGATCATTTTCAAAACCGACGACCCGCACAAGCACATGCCCCTGATCGGTGAATTTTACGGCATTTCCAATAAGATTGGTCAGAATCTGCCGCAAACGACCAGCATCGCCGATGTAGCGCGTGGGCAAAAACATGTCGAAATCAATCATCAGGTCGATCCGCTTTTCGCGCGCGCGGGGCTGCAAAAGCATACTGACTTCATGGATCGTGCGCTCTAGGTCAAAGGGCTCTGGATAAAGCGTCAGGCGTTCAGCCTCGATTTTAGAATAGTCGAGAATGTCGTTGATAATCACCAACAGCGCCTCGCCCGATGAGCGGATGGTTTCGGCGAAAAGCCTTTGCTCTTCGCTGAGCGTCGTGTCGCACAGCAGTTCTGCCATGCCGACAACCCCATTCATCGGGGTGCGGATTTCATGGCTCATATTGGCCAGGAAGGCCGATTTTGCCCGATTTGCCGCTTCGGCGGCCAAACGTGCCGCCTCAAGTGCGGCCTGTTGTTCACGTTGGTGCGTGATATCCATCCTGAGGCCGACGCGCCCACCGTCGGGTGTTGCAAGATCGTGGGCTCTGATCCAGCGCCCGTCAGCCAATTGCTGTTCCTGCGCTTCACCCGGGTTGCGGTGTTGAGCCAGTCTTTCCGCAAGCCATGCGTCTTCACGCCCGATGGCATCGGCATGTTGGCCCTGCTTCAAGCCAAAGCGCAGAATGTCTTCGAATTTTGCACCGGGCAGCATTGCGGGCGCGGATGCGCGGTAGGTGTCGCGATAGCGTTGATTGCAGGTCAAAAGTCGCTCCTCTCGGTCAAAAAGCACAAATCCGTCTGGAAGGGCCTCAATGGCGGCCCAGATGCGCATTTGCTCGGTTATGTTCAGGGTCAGACACACCAGATCGCCATCACGTGCCCGGCTTTCGACCAGTCGCAACCAAGTGCCATTCTGCATTTGCAAGACCCGCGACTCGATCGGATCACCTTCGATCCGCGCCAAGTTTGTGGAAAGCCAAGGTTCGGGTTCCGAAGTGCCGATGTCGATCCGCCCATCGGCCACGGCCTTGTGCATGATGTCGGCATAGCTGATCCCCAAGGCCAGCTCTGCATCCGAGAAAGCCGTTTGAAAGGCGGTATTTGCTGCGACCAGCCGGAAGGCGGAATCAAAGACCGCGAAACCATCCTCAATGGTGTTGATGGAATCCCATAGCCGACGTTCGGCCATGACAGCCAGAGTATGCGCCTGATCCAATTCAACCAGAAAACTGGACCTTTGGCCCTTGAGAGTTTCGGCCTCGGTCAGCGCGGAATGCACCACCTGGCGCTGTTCGACGATCTGATCGGACAAGGCGCGGGCGTGCAACGTCAGCTTTTCATGGGCGGCGAAGAGTTCGCGGCTTTTATGCTCTAACAGCCGCTCGGCCGCCAAGCGCGCCCGTCTTTCCTTGGCCAAACGTTCTGCAAATTCCATTCCCGACCCATTCTGTCGTCGTTCCCGAATCTCCACTTGCGTGGCTCGATCAGGTCGCAGATTGGCGCAACAAAATGAATCAGGACTTAAGATGACAAAGCCTGTCCTGCCTCTGACAAGGCTTGCGCGACCTAGGGTGCGCGTGTCAGTCTGAGTGGGTTCAGTTCGGAGGATTTTTTGATGCGTGCCATTTTCAAAGCTGCTTTGGTGGGACTATTGGTTTCCGGTTTCTGGGGGGTGCCGCAGATCGGCGTGGCTCAGGAAT
>CBDUEF010000118.1:0-7553 GCA_965366095.1 uncultured Cypionkella sp.
ATAAAGACCTTCTGTCCAAAAGGCGGGACAGGTTGTTGGCAGATGGGGCATTTTCCATCCTTTCAGTTGGACCATCGTTGCGCGGCGTCTCTCCAGCGCCGAGGATAAAAATAGTGGAAAGGGGAAGTTTTTCGGCGATCTGCCGACAGTAAAGGGCGTATAAGCATGATGTTCCCGGCTGTAAGCCGGAAGAGCATTTGAAGGAAACTTGCAGATGCTCTGATCCGACGATCAACCTTTGATTCGCAAAGGCTCTGTGGCCTTCAACAAAAACGCTTAACGGATGCATCTAGCAGAAACAGAACCGAGACAGGCTCAATCCAGCCCCATAGGATAGGTCGAAGAAGATGGTCGCTACGCCTCAGCCATCGCCGCTGCATTCTGTTGGCACCAGTCAGTGACGCTGCGCAAATCCGCTTGCAGGGCCTTGGCATTTCCGTCGGTGAAAATATTGAAATCAGGCAGATTCAGCCCGTTCACCCCAACCAGAACCGGAATACCGCGATCCAGTGCCTCGGCGATAACGGGAACAAGGCCGCGGCCTTCTCCCTCACGCTTGCCGAATTTGTTGACAATCAGGCACTCGGCACCGTCAAGGCTCCGTGTCACCTCCACGACGGTTTGCTCCAATGCGCCCGAATCCAAAATGCAGCCCCGCGCAAGGTTGCCGCGATCTTCGCTGATACGCACCACTGGACCATCGGGCAGAATGCGCAGATCCATGTCACATTTACGCCGATCAGGGCGGTGGATGTTAGTTTGAACCGTTCCGGCCAGACGCAGGCCACCGCGTTCCAGGGCTTCGGCCACTTTGGCGATGAACAGATCGGTTTCGCCGCGACCTTCGAGGCTGACATAGGCGATTTTCATCAAAAAACCTTTCGGGTGGCAGATGCGGCACCGCCCTGATTGGCCGGGCTGGTGAATAGGCAAAGGGCGGCCCATCTTCCGGGCCGCCCCTCGTCAGATCATTTCGCAGCGTCAGAGGCGTTCTTCATCAAGAAGTCCATGACAAGCTTTTGCTCATCATCATCCAGACCTGCGCGCGGGAACATCGACGGCGTGATCGCCTTCCATTGCAGCTGCGTGAAGGCGCCTACGTCGCGCGGGCCGTGACAAACGGTGCAACGCTCATAGAACATCTTTTCGCCCGGCCCCATCTCGGCATAAAGCGCCTCGACAATGGCATCCAGACGGTCAAGCTGCAGATCGGCATCGTCGATCACGGCCATCTCCATGCCCTCGATGATCGGGGGCTTTTCATAGGCCATATTCGGGCCCTCGGCGTCCTCGCATTTGCGGATGCTGGCCAGACAGGTATTGGCTGTCGTTGCCTGGCTAAGGCCCGAGGATTTTTGCGTCGAGGTCAGGAAGTTGACCAGACCCGAGTTGCAACGCCCCTTGCTGTCAAGGCTGGGCCAGCAGCCCTCATAGATCGAGATCACCCCCGGCATGATCTCATCCGAGATCACCGCCCCGGCAATCACCGTGCCACGGTCATTGTAGATCTCGACCAGATCGCCATCGGCAATCCCGCGGGACGCGGCGTCTTCGGCGTTGATCCGAACCGGCTCGCGACCCTGTACCTTATAAAGGCTGCGTAGCTTTTCCGACTGGTCCATCTGGCTATGCAAGCGGTACCACGGGTGCGGGCTGACGACGTGCATCTGGCCTTCCTTGGCATTGCCCAGGTATTCCGCCGGCTCCAGCCACATCGGCATGCCGGGGCAATCGTCCAGCTTCATCTCGGCGATGGTGTCGCAGAACATTTCGATCTTGCCAGATTTGGTATGCAGGTGATTGGCCTCAGGATCGGTATAGAAGGCGCCATGCCGCACCCAGGCCCTTGCTTCTTTCGGGGCCTTTTGCCAAGCATAACCCTTGTCCCAAAAGTCCTCGAACGAGGTATCCTTGGCTGCGCCGGTCATAGCATAGGCTTTTTTCATGATGTCGATATATTCGGGATAGGCCTGATCCTCGACGAATTGCGATTGCTTGTAGAACAGATCGGCAAGCCCCGAGAAGATGTCGAAGTCGCTGCGGCTTTCACCGACTGGCTCGATCACCTTCTTCATCGCATAGATGCGGTCGTTGGAATAAGTGCCGCCGACCGACATGTCGTCGCGCTCCAAGGGCGATGAGGCGGGCAGCACGATATCGGCCCAACGCGTCGCCGCCGTCCACCATACGTCCTGGCTGACGATGGTTTTCACCTTTTCCAGCGCCTTGATCAGCCGGTTGGTGTCTTGCTGGTGCGACATAAAGTTGTTGCCGGCGTTGTAGATCATATGCACTTCGGGGTATTTGCGGACGTTGCCGTTATAGACCACCTCGGCACCAGGATTCTCCAAGGCATCGGTCAGGCGCGACGCGGGCACGATGTATTCAGTGACAAAGTTCTTGCCCTGGCTCAGACCCGCAGGGGTGGCCTTGCCCGATTGCGGCATACCGCCGCTGCCATAGTGCCAGCTAAAGCCCACGCCTTCGCCCGGCTTGCCGATCTTGCCGGTCAGGGCGGCAAAGTTGATGATCGCCCAATGGGTCATCTCGCCGTGGTGGGCGCGTTGCAGCGACCAGGCCCCGGCAATCTCGGTTTTCGATTTCGCCAGCAACTCGGCCAGTTCGCGGATTTTCGCCGCATCAATGCCGGTGATCTTGGCGGCCCATTCGGGGGTTTTCGCGGTCTTGTCGTCGCCCTCGCCTTTGACATAGGCGATCCATTTGTCGGCACCGACGGTATATTTCGCCATATAGGCATCGTCTTGCAGACCCGCTTCCAACACATGGCTGGCCATGCCCAGAAACAGCGCGACGTCGGTGTTCGGAATAATCCGAACCCATTCGGCGTTGAGATATTCATCGGATGCGGTTTTCTGCGGGTTGATCGAGATGAACTTGGTGCCGTTGTCCCGGATCTGTTCCCACGGGCCATACATGCCATGGTCGGCTACGGTGTATTCCACACGGTTGTTCTTGATGGGATCACAGCCGACCAGCACGAACACCTCGGTATTGTCGCGGATCACTTCCCAAGCGGTCTGGGCGGAATAGACCTCCATATCGCCGATCACATGCGGCAGGCTGATCTGGCTCGCGCCGCCGGACCAGTCGCCAACGGTATTGGTGCAGCCGCCGATCATGTTGAACAGCTTACCCTGCAATACGTTCGGGCGCATGATGCCGGCATGGCTCCAACCGCCATAAGAGGTCGACAGAATCGCCTGATTGCCATGCTCGGCCACTGTATCGACGATTGCCTTGGCGGTTAGTTTCAGCGCGGTGTCCCAGTCAACACGGACATATTCTTCCTTGCCGCGCAGTTCGGGCTTCACATCGCCGGTTTTCCAGCCGGCAAGATAGGATTTGCGCACCATCGGGTAGTCGATGCGGGATTTGTCATAGACCCGGTCCAGAACCCCATGCATCAGCATTTCGGTCGGGCGCTGGTCCAACTCGATCATCGGCGCGATCTCAAGGATCTTGCCATCGCGCACCACCGCTTCGAACGGGCCGTAATGGCTGGCGCTGAAGATACGGTCGGCAAAGGAATTGGGGTCGATGCTGGCCAGTGCCGAGCTGTTCATCAGCCAGCTTGATCCTGCAAAGGCCGCGCTGCCTGTCAAAAAGCCCCGGCGGGTGGGTTTCATAAATGTCATGGCGGTTCTCCGATTGGTTCCCTGTTTCTTTATCTCTGCCGTAAGGTGAGGCCCTTGACCGAAGCCAAGCGGGCAGGTTAAGTCGTGTTAAGTGATGTAAAGGCCGCCATGAGCGCACATATCCTTATCGTCGAAGATGACCGCGTTTCGCACATGCGGCTGGCGGGCTATCTGCGCTCTCTTGGCTACCGCGTGACCGAAGTCGAGGATGCCGAAACCATGCAATCGGTCATCGACTCTGATCCGCCCGAGTTGTTGCTCCTGGACATCGGACTTGAGGGCAAAGACGGCCTGACGATCACCCGCGAGCAGCGGGCGCAATCGCGGGTGGGGATCATCCTGCTGACAGCGCGCGACGAGCAGATCGACCGCATTGTCGGGCTGGAAATGGGCGCGGATGATTATGTAACCAAGCCATTTGACCGCCGTGAGCTGGCGGCGCGGATCAAGAACCTTTTGGCCCGGATCGCCGATATCGGCCGCAGCGCTCCGGTCGCCTCGGCGGTTGAGACCTTTGGCCAATGGCATTTCGACCGCATTCGCCGCCGTCTGGTTTCCGTCGCGCGAATCGAGGCTTTGAGCGGCCAGGAATTTGATCTTCTTGATGCGCTGGCAAGCAATCCCGGCGTGGTTTTCGGTCGCGCAAGGCTCAGTGAGATCGTCGGTAGGGGTGATCTGCGCCCCGGCGACCGCACCATCGACGTCCTGGTCGGGCGGTTGCGCAAAAAGATCGAGGCAGACCCTGCCAACCCCGATTGGCTGCTGACGCGGGCAGGCGAGGGTTATGTCTTTGCGGAGCCTTGGGCAAGTTGAAGCCCCGCGCTCAGGGCGGCACGGCGCAGACTGGCAGCGGCGGCTTCCGCCGACTGCATAAGACCGTCAAGGCCTGCGCCGTCCACTGATTGGATTCGTTGCAGCAGGGCGCACAACTCATGCAATGCAAAGTTGCTGGCCGCACCTTTCAAGCGGTGGGCGGCCCTCCTGCGCTGATCAGCGGTGTCGGCTTTCAGGATAAGAGGAACGGAGGTTGCCAGATCGGTGAGAAAGATCGTTACGATCTCGCTGACCATATCCGCCCCCAGATTGGCGATATCTTCGCGCAGAATCGCCTCGGGGGGGCTGTCGTCGAAAGTCTGTGGCAGGACAGGGCCGTCGGTTAAAGCCGCCGCCAGCGCGCGGGCACTCAGTGGTTTGGTCAGCACATGGTCAACGCCCAATCTCGCGCGGGTTTCCACGTCGTCGCGCACCTGATCGGCGGTGGCCACCGCCAATAGTGCGCCCTTTCTGTCTATGCGCGCCGCAACGGTTTCGCCGCACATATCAGGCAGATCAAGATCAATCAGGATCGCATCAAACCGATCTGCAACCGCCTTGGCCAAGGCCTCGGTCCCTGTTGCCGCCTCAAATACGGCGCAACCCATCCGCTCCAGATAACCGCGTGCAACCAGCCGGTTGACCGGATGATCGTCCACCACAAGAACCCGCAGCCCACGGGGCAAAACGCCATTGCTGTCCTCGATCCGCAGGCTGGCAGGATCGCTCAACGGCAGCCGCAGCGCCAAGGTAAAGCTGCTGCCCCGGCCGGGAGCGCTGCTGATGCGCAACTCGCCCCCCATCGCATCGGTCAACTGCCGTACGATCGCCAGCCCCAGCCCTACCCCTTGGACACCGCGACGCCGGGCATCGACGGTGCGCCCGTAGATATCAAAGGCATGGCGGGTCTCTTCGGCGGTCATGCCCGGCCCGGTATCAGCCACGCGAAAGGCAATCTCATGCAGTACACCGCCCGAAACAGGCCGGTGTGACACCATCAGGCGAACCTCACCCTCTTGCGTATATTTCACCGCATTCGAGATCAGGTTGATCATGACTTGCCGGATCCGCGTCGGCTCGCCCATCAGGGCGGGGGGCAAATTTTCGGCAATCTCAATCCCGACAATCAGCCCCTTGGCCTGCGCCAGAACTTGCAGATGATCGGCCAACCCCTTGGCCAAAGTCGCCGGAGCAAAAGCCATAAGTTGCGTTATGGGCGCGTGGTCTTCGCTGCTGGCAAAGGTCAGGATATCTTCGGTCAGGGCCTGCAAATCGCGGGCCGAAGTCAGCGCGGTTTGCAACTGGGCGCGGCGGGCCGTGTCGGGCTCATCACCCACTTGCAAGTCCAACATGCCGATAACGCCGTTCAAAGGCGTGCGGATTTCATGGCTCATCCGGGCGAGAAAATGGGTCTTTGCGCGGCTTTCTTCTTCGGCCTCGGCGCGGGCGGCGTTGGCGGAGCGGGTTTCGGCAACGATTTCGCTGGTTCGGGCCAGAACGGCTGCCTCAAGGCTGTGACGCAAACGCAGGGCCTCATCGGTGCGCCGTCGCAGCACGTTGACGGCCTTTTCCAGCCGGCCGATTTCATCGTGCCCGCTGATTGGCATCGGCGCTCCGGTCTCTCCACGGGCAAGCTGAACAATCCGCTCGGCAGCCGTGCCCAAGCGCGACACAATATGCGTCCTTGCCCGGGCCCAAACCAGATACCCAGCCAACACGCCGCAAACGATCACAAACCCCAGCGCCATTGACAAAAGTGTCGCCCTCCAGCCCGCATCAGCAACACGGCCGCGCATCAGGCTGCGCGCTGCCTCTTGTCCACTACGGGCCTCGGCGGTCAAAACCGCCAACCTGCCGTCCAACTGATCGGCAAGGACGGAAATCGCGACCAAAGTTGCAAGTTCATCCTGGCGACGGCCAATCAATCCATTTGCGCCCAAAGTGTCGCGAAACAGCGCCAAGTCCTGCCGGGCCGTACGGGCCGCAAGCTTTGACGGCAGATAGTCAACGCGCGCCAAGCTCAAAGCCAACGCCGTTTCCATATCCGACCGCAGCGGAGCCAGCGCTGCGCTGGTTTCGGTGTCGGCGACCTGCTGAACCGCAACCGACAACTTGGCGATTGCATCAGTAAGGTCTCGGATTCGCTCAAATCCGAAGAAATCAACGTCGGCCAGCCGATCCAGCAACCGCCTGATCTGGGGATCGGTCGGGGCCGCATAGATCTGCCAGAGGGCTGCGGTGATATGCAGCCGCGCCAGATCGGTCTGCGCTGAACAAAGCTCGGTCAGCCGCGCCACTGCCTCTTGCAGCCGCGCCTTTTCGTCCTGCAAAGTTGCGGCAAGCGTGATCCTGCGCCGCACTGCCGTCGACATCTGCGCAACCAGCGCATGGGCCTTGGCTGCATCCTCCGGATTGCCGCCGGGCTCGGCCAAAAAGCGCCGTAGATCGACGATCCCCGCATCAATCTGGTCGATTTTCCGCATCAGCGCGTCAGAGTTTCGGATGATCTCGGCTTCGGTCTCGGCCTGCGCCAGTTGCTGCGCCAATGTGGTGGCCAGATCGGCATCTGGCCCGATCCGCTCGGCCCGCCGGATGATTGCGATGCTTTCGCTCAGCACCCATTCATGTGAGGTGACAAGGTAGCGGTTGACACCAATAGATGTCAGACCGACAAGGATGATCAGGCCGGAGAGGACCATGAAAACCGTACGGAGCTGTTTGTCAAAGCGTCTTGCCTGCATAAGACACAGATATATCCACTTGATCTGCACTGCAATTCTTTGCCTGCTGTTTGCGGGGCCCGCTGTGGCTGATCAGGCCTTGGTCTGCGTGCTGGTGCCGCATTTTAAGGATGAATATTGGCTCAGCGTCGCCAATGGCGTCGAAACTGAGGCCCATTTGCGCGGTTTGCAGGTGCGGTTTTTTGAAGCAGGCGGATACCGTGCGCTGCAAAAACAGATCGCGCAGTTGCAGCAATGCAAAGGGCTTGATCCCGGTGCCATCCTGATCGGTGCGGTGTCTTCGGATGATCCGGCCTTACTGGCGGCACTTGCTGAGACGGCCCAGACTGTGCCGGTGATTGGT
>CBDUEF010000119.1:0-7552 GCA_965366095.1 uncultured Cypionkella sp.
GGGTAGCGGGTTTCGTCAAACAGGCAAATCAGGTCGATGTCGGAGGAATAGTTCAACTCCCCCGCCCCCATCTTGCCCATCGCCAGCGCCACCATGCCGCCTGCAGTCGAGGCATCATCAGGGCCAGCGCCGGGCAGTTTGCCACGGCGGATTTCCTCGGCCACAAGGCGCTTCATCGCCAGATCAACGGCGCGGTCGGCCAGATCGGTCAACACCCCCGTTACCTGCATCAGTCCCCAGACCCCGCCCAGATCGGCCAGCGCCGTCAGCAGCGCAAGGCGGCGTTTGGCCACCCGCAGGGCGGTGGGCAGGCTATCAAGCGCATGGGTGTCCAGCGCGGCAAGCACGGCGTTTGCGGCAGATTCGGGATCAGCGGCAAGCGCTTCTCGCAGCCAAACCGCCTCACGCTGCATCTGGCCGCGCAAAAACGGGCTGCATCCGGCGGTATTGGCCAAAAGTTGCGCAAGTTCGGGGGAAAGATCGGCGAAATCGGCGGCCACTTCGGCGGCGATGGCCGGATCGAAGGCGATGGGCTGGCGGCTGAGGCGGGAGGCAAAGGATGTGTTCATACCCGCACAGTGATGTGGTGTGTGGGCGGCGTCAATTGGGGTTGATGCGCGGAAGGCGGCGGTATTTGATGGCGCCGACGGAGGACGCGATGAGCAAAAGTCTGGCACGGGTGAAGGCGGCAATTGCAGCGGCGGGTTTGGAGGTGGAGCTGCGCGAAATGCCCGGCGAGACCCGCACAGCCGCGCAGGCGGCGTCTGAGGCCGGGTGCAGCCTGAACCAGATCGTGAAATCCATCCTGTTTCAGGGCGCCCAAAGCGGGCGGCTTTATCTGTTCCTGACGGCCGGGGGCAATCAGGTAGACGCCGCGCGTGCCGGTCTGCTGGCCGGTGAGGATTTGGGCCGCGCCGATGGCAATATCGTGCGTGCGGTGACCGGCTTTGCAATCGGCGGCGTGTCGCCCTTGGGCCATCTGACGCCCCTGCCCGTCTGGATTGACCCGACTTTAGAGCAATATGCACGGGTTTGGGCGGCTGCTGGCACCCCCAGACATGTCTTTTCGGTGGGTCTGGCTGCCCTAAAATCTGCAACCAGAGCGATTAGCGCCGAATTTACCGGCAGTTTTGAAGAATTATAAAAAGCGATTTCATATGCTTACCATATATTCGCTGAATTATGTGAATATCATTTACATTACCACTTGATTGGAAGGGCATCAGCCTACATCTTGGTTGCATGTGAAAGACATTCACATCCGGCATGGGGCCGGAATTTATAATCTGGAGAGTGCCGATGAACACTTATTCGCCTTCCGCCCCTTCTGGCGGGATCACCTCGTGGTTCAGCCGGGCCGTTGCTTGGCTGGATGCGCGCGGCAAACTGGCCTGGATCGCCGCTATGGT
Source organism: uncultured Cypionkella sp. (assembly GCA_965366095.1). Lineage (GTDB taxonomy): Bacteria > Pseudomonadota > Alphaproteobacteria > Rhodobacterales > Rhodobacteraceae > CBDUEF01. The sequence continues at coordinate 1,410 of CBDUEF010000119.1, forward strand.
GCTGGGCTTTGTCTTTGTCTGGCCACTCGGCCTGGCAATCCTTGGATATATGATCTGGAGCAAACGCATGTTTAGAGGATCCTGCGGCCATGACCGCCATTCGCATCGCTGGGCGCATCAGGGCGCCATGAGGCCTTCGGGCAATACGGCCTTTGACAGCTACAAGGCCGATATGCTGCGCCGCCTGGAAGACGAGCAAGCGGCCTTTGAGGGCTTTTTGCAACGCCTGCGCGATGCCAAGGACAAATCCGAATTCGACGCCTTCATGGATGACCGCGCCCGTGCGGGCCGTGAGGCCAGCGCCGAGCCGAAAGCCGAAGGCAGCGGCGCCTACTAAGGCCAAAGCCTTAACACCACAGCGCGCCGCCCGGACAACCGGGCGGCGTCTTTATTGGGGGCAGCGCGGCGACCGGGCGCAAAATGGCTTGGCGGATGGCGCGAGGCTTGCTAATCTGCGTATCCTTTCTCCTGACAAAACAGACCAATGCGCCACACCCTTCCGATTGTGCCCCAATTCTATGTGACTGCCCCGCAACCCTGTCCCTATCTGGACGGGCGGATGGAGCGTAAGCTGTTCACGGCCTTGCAGGGGGATCAGGCGCAACGGCTGAATGACGGGCTGTCCAAACAAGGGTTTCGGCGCAGCCAGAACGTGATGTATCGGCCGTCTTGTGCGGAATGTTCGGCCTGCCTGTCGGCCCGGATCCGGGTGGCCGATTTCAAACCCTCACGCACCCAGCGCCGGGTGATGAAAGCCGCCGCACATCTGCGACGCAATGCCACCAGCCCTTGGGCGACCGAGGATCAATACGCGCTCTTTCGCCGCTATCTTGACGCGCGCCACGCCGATGGTGGCATGGCGGATATGGATGTGTTCGAATTTGCCGCGATGATCGAGGAAACCCCGATCAAAAGCCGGGTGGTCGAATACACCCGCGCCGGGTTGCCCGGAGAAACCAGCCGCCCCTTGGCCGCCGTCAGCCTGACCGATGTCTTCGATGACGGGCTAAGCATGGTTTACAGCTTTTATGACCCCGATCTGGCCGATTTGTCTTTGGGCACCTTTGCCATTCTGGACCATATCGAGATCGCCCGTGATGCTGGTCTGCCCTTTGTCTATCTGGGTTATTGGGTGCCGGGCAGCCGCAAGATGGGCTATAAGGCCGGGTTTTCGGCGGTCGAAATCTATAAGGGCGGGCAATGGCAACCCTTGGGCGATCCAGCAGATCACCGCACCGAACTGCATCCGCTATCGGTTGATCCGATCTCGGAACAGGTCGCCAGGATAGCCCTGCCGCAAATGCTGCTGGACGGTTTCAGGGCGCTGTCAGAGTGAGCATATGCCGGATGCTCGCCGTCACCCTGATCGTGCCCGATTATGATCCGGCGATCCGGTTCTTTTGCGATGTGATGGGGTTTTCCCTGATCGAAGACCGCGATGAGGGCCACAAACGCTGGGTGACGGTGGCCCCTGCGGCAGGCGGGGTGAAACTTGTGCTGGCGCGGGCCGAGGATGCGGCGCAGCGCCAGGCGATCGGCAATCAGGGCGGCGGGCGGGTCTGGTTGTTTCTGGAATGCGACGATTTCGCAGCACGTCATGCGCGGATGCAGGCGGCTGGGGTGATCTTTGAGGAAGCGCCGCGCCATGAGAGCTATGGCACGGTTGCGGTCTGGCGCGATCCTTGGGGCAATCGCTGGGATTTGCTGGAGCCCCGCGAGGCCTGAGCCCTTTTGCGGCCGAATTTCCTTTGCCAAAGCAAGCGGCTGTGCAAAAACTCAGGGCGGAAAGGCCAAGAACGGCCGGGGCAAGGCCCGGCGCTGAACCAGATTTTGCCCGCAAAGCCGTTGACGCAGCCCGGAAAATTGCAATGATTTGATAGATTTTGTGACCACTCAGGCGGAAATGACACGCTCAGACCGAGCGCAGAGAAGGAGATCGGATGCAACCTCTCTTGTCGGTGGCCCGCGCCATTGATCGCGCCAATGAGGCCATCGGCAAATCGGTCATGTGGCTGATTTTGGTGGCGGTGTTGGTGTCGGCGGTGAATGCAATTGTGCGCAAATCGTTCAACATGTCGTCAAACGCCTGGCTTGAATTGCAGTGGTATCTGTTCGGCGCGGTGTTCTTGCTGGCCTCGGCCTATACGCTGAAACAGAACGAGCATATCCGCATCGATATCCTTTACGGCGCGCTGTCGCGGCGCAAACAGCATTGGATTGATCTTTTTGGCCATGTGTTTTTCCTGCTGCCCTTCGTGACGCTGATGTCGGTGATGCTGGTGCCCTATGCCTATAAGGCCTATGCGATCGGCGAGATTTCCCCCAATGCGGGCGGGTTGATCATCTGGCCCGCACGGGCGCTGCTGGCGGCAGGGTTTATCTTGCTGACGGCGCAGGCAGTTTCCGAGATCATCAAGAAAATCGCCGTGATGCGCGGGCTGATCGAAGATCCGCATCCCTTTGTGTCCGCCCATGAGGCGGCCGAGATCGAAGGCGCGCTGCTGGCGGCCAAGGCCAGCAAAGCCGCAGGTGCGAAATGATTGAATTTATCGCCTCGAACATGGCGCCGATCATGTTCGCCAGTCTGGTTTTCTTTTTGCTGCTGGGCTATCCGGTGGCGTTTTCGCTGGCGGCCAACGGCTTGATGTTCTTTGCGATTGGTGTGTGGCTGGCACCCTATTCCAGCAGCATCACGCTTGATTGGCCATTGCTTTACACGATGCCGCTGCGGCTTTGGGGGGTGATGTCGAATGAGACTTTGCTGGCCATACCGTTCTTTACCTTCATGGGGATCGTGTTGGAACGCTCGGGCATGGCCGAGGATTTGCTCGACACCATCGGCCAGCTTTTCGGCCCGATCCGGGGCGGGTTGGCCTATGCGGTGATCTTGGTGGGCGCGCTGCTTGCCGCCACCACCGGGGTTGTGGCCGCAAGTGTCATTGCCATGGGTCTGATCTCGCTGCCGATCATGCTGCGCTATGGCTATGACCGGCGGGTGGCAACCGGGGTGATTGCCGCCTCGGGCACCTTGGCGCAGATCATTCCGCCGTCTTTGGTGCTGATCGTATTGGCCGACCAGATGGGCCGCTCGGTTGGCGATATGTACAAGGGCGCCTTGATCCCCGGTTTGGTGCTGACTGGATTGTATATGGGCTATGTGTTCTTGGTCTCGATTTTCCGGCCCGCTTGGGTGCCTGCCTTGCCGAAAGAGGCGCGCAGGCTGGGCAATGGTGTGACCTCGCTGCTTGTGGCCATTCTGGCCATCATCGGCATTGGCTATATTGCCCACACGTTGCTTTATGCCAAATATTCAACCAATGCCGATGTGTTCGGGGCCACCATTGGCGTGACCCTTGTCTATATCTATGCGGCCATCGACAAAGGGTTTGGCCTCAACCTGATGAGCCGATTGGCCCAGCAGGTGATCATGGTGCTGATCCCGCCGCTGGCGCTGATCTTTCTGGTCTTGGGCACGATCTTTCTTGGCATTGCAACGCCCACCGAAGGCGGCGCGATGGGGGCCATGGGGGCGCTGTTTCTGGCGGCGATGAAGCGGCGGCTGAATTTGGAAGTGATCTCGCAGGCTTTGGCCTCGACCACGCGGCTTTCGGCCTTTGTGATGTTCATTCTGGTGGGCGCGCGGGTGTTTTCGCTGACGTTTTACGGGGTGAACGGGCAAATCTGGGTCGAGCATCTGTTGACCGGCCTGCCGGGTGGGCAAACCGGATTCCTGATCTTCGTGTCGATCCTGGTGTTCCTGTTGGCGTTTTTCCTCGATTTCTTTGAGCTGGCCTTCATCATCGTGCCTTTGCTGGTGCCTCCGGCGCAGGCGCTGGGAATTGATCTGATCTGGTTCGGGATCATTCTGGGGGTGAATATGCAAACCTCGTTCATGCACCCGCCCTTTGGCTTTGCGCTGTTCTATCTGCGCTCGGTCGCGCCCAAGCTGCATTATGACGACAAGGTGACGGGCGCGCGGATGGCCCCGGTGACCACGGCGCAGATCTATTGGGGCGCGGTGCCGTTCGTGGTGATTCAGGTGGTGATGATCGGCCTGGTGATCGCCTTCCCGCAAATGGTGATGCATTACAAGGGGAAGGTGGTGGATGCCTCGACGATCACCATCATTGCCCCTGCCCTGCCCACGCTGAACGGCGCAGGCATTGGTGGGGCGCCAAAACTGGGCGCGCCTGTGCTTAACCCGTAAAGACCGCACGAGAGGGAAATAAGGCAAGGCCCCGCGGTTTCCCACGGGGACTTTGTTGACATGGCAAGGGCTTAGAGTTTGCCTGCTTGCTGTTGCACCATCATGAAGGTGTCATAGTTGTATTCGGCAATCTGCGCCCAAAGATAGGCATCGCGCTTGAAGGCGTCCTGGCTGTCCTTGATCTTCTTGAACATCGGATTGCTCGCCCCGATTTCGGCATAGACCGCATTCGAGGCATCAAAAGCGGCCGAAAGCACGTCTTGCGGGAAGGGCCGCAGTTGCGCGCCATTGGCGACCAAGGATTTCAGCGCGGTCGGGTTCTTGTAATCATAAGACGCCATCATATTGCCGTTGGCCGCCTCGCAAGCGGTTTTCAGCACCGCCTGATAGGCGGGCGGCAGGCTGTTCCATTTGTCAAGGTTGACCAGCGTGGCCAGCGTCGGGCCACCTTCCCACCAGCCGGGATAGTAGTAATAGGGCGCGACCTTGTAAAAGCCGAGTTTCTCATCGTCATAGGGGCCAACCCATTCGGCGGCGTCAATCGTGCCTTTTTCCAAGCTGGGATAGATGTCGCCGCCCGCAATCTGCTGCGGCACGACGCCCAGCTTTTCGATGATTTTGCCCGCAAAGCCGCCGATGCGCATCTTCAGGCCCTGAAGATCGGCCAAGGAATTGATTTCCTTGCGATACCAGCCGCCCATCTGAACCCCGGTATTGCCGCAGGCCATGCCATAGAGGTTCTGCGTGGCGTAAAACTCATTCATCATGTCCTGACCGCCGCCGTAATAAAGCCAGGCATTCATTTGCCGCACGTTCATGCCGAAAGGTGTGGCGCAGCCAAGGGCAAAGGTCGGATCCTTGCCCCAAAAATAATAGGGTGCGGTGTGGCAGGCCTCAACCGTGCCCGAAGCCACCGCTTCGGCGGCCTCAAGTCCGGGCACCAGCTCGCCCGCCGGAAACACCTGCAAGGTCAAGTTACCGTCGGTCATTTCCGAGATGTATTTCGACATGGTTTCCGCCGCGCCGAAAATGGTGTCCAGCGCCTTGGGGAAGGACGAAGTCACGCGCCAGGTGACTTTCGGGTTTTCTTGCGCAAGGGCCGGAGCTGCCAAAACCGAGGCCCCGGCGGCGGCAACACCGCCCAGGCTGGCTTTGGTCAGAAAAGAACGACGATCCATTTGGTTCTCCCTATTTTTGACAGCTTGCAGATCGGCAAAGCTGTTTTGCGATGCGCAACCCTAACCAGCACAATGACGCTTGAGAACAGGTTTCTTACCCATTGGCGGCTTTCTGGTCATCCAAGATGACCAGAGTGCCGCGCCGGTTTTTCCGGCTTTGCCGCGAAATAGCGACGAAAAAGCATCGCCCTGCCCTTGCAAGTGGCGGTTAAAAACCCACAATGCGCCCCCACCCCGGCCAAAACCGGGACAACAGGGGCGGGAAGGAACAACATGACATACCTGATTTTTGTGGCCGGTCTGGTGGCATTGACACTGGGCGGCGAATTTCTGGTGCGCGGCGCATCGGGGATCGCGCGGCACTTCAGGTTGTCGCCGATGCTAATCGGGTTAACCATCGTCGGCTTTGGCACCTCGGCCCCTGAATTGCTGGTATCGGTGCAGGCCGCTTTGGCGGGCCAGCCCGGCATTGCGATCGGCAACGTGCTGGGGTCAAACATCGCCAACACCCTGCTGATCCTGGGGATTTCGGCGGTGATCGCACCGCTGCTGATCCCGCTGAGCAAAATCTGGCGCGATCTTGGCTTTATGCTGGCGGCGACGGCCTTGGTCTGGATCATGCTTTTGGATGGCTGGATCGGGCGCGGCAACGGGGTGATCCTGCTGCTGGGTCTGGGCGTATTTCTGGCCACGGCGTTTCTAACTGGCAAGGCCGATGCGGCGGATGATCCCGCACCGATGATCGCGCAGCCGATGGC
>CBDUEF010000120.1:0-7523 GCA_965366095.1 uncultured Cypionkella sp.
AGATAAGCCACCGCCAACAACGCAAACTGCGACCAGGCCGCAGGCGACAGCAGCCAGCCCAGCGCGATATCGCGGGCCTGATCCAGCCAACCCATCATCTTGGTCACGATTTCTGACTGCCCGCCCATGATCCGCCCCGCCCCTGCATCCGTTCAGCCTGATGTCAAAGAATCCCGCATAAAACAAGCGCCTCACCGGCCCGCAAACATCGCCTTGATCGCCGCCCCATGCCCCGGCTTGGCCGCAAGCGCATCGCCAGCCAAAGCGCGCGCCTCAGCCATCAAGGCATCGGGCGCTGCAATCCCGTCGATCAATCCCCAGGCCCTCGCCTCTTCAGCCCCGATCTTGGCCCCCGCCATCAGGATCATCTTCGCCCGCGCCAAGCCGATCAACTCGACAAGCCGCCCCGGATCGGACGGCTGCGGCAGAAAGCCCAGCCGCATCACCGGATAAAAGAACTTCGCCTCAGGCACCGCGATCCGCAGATCGCAAGCCAGCGCCATGCCCATCGCGCCCCCCGCCAAAGACCCGTTCAACGCGGCAATGGTCAGGCCCTGAAAGCCCCCAATCTGCGCCGACAGCCGCTCCCAGACCGGATCGGTCGCAAGCCCGGCGCGCGCGGCGTCCAGATCGGCCCCGGCGCTGAACACCTTACCCGCCCCGGTCAGGATCAAAACCGCCGCTCTCGACCACGCCGCACGCTCAACCGCCGCGAGCAAATCCTCCAGCATAGCCTTGGTCAGCGCATTGGCCTTTTCGGGCCGGTTCAGCGTGATCACCCACAGCCCGGCCTCATTCTCAACGCTGATCATACAATCAACCCCACGGCGCGGCGAATGACATCTTCGCGCAGCGAGATTTCCTCGCCCCGCCAGGGATCGGCCTCCGGCCCGCACATCCACAGCAGACACCGCGCGGGCCAATCGGACGGGATGTGCGCCGAAGGGTCAAGTCTGCTGACCGCATTCACCCCGCTCGCCCTGATTTTCACCTGCATCTCGGTGGCAACAGTGCCTGGCGAAAGCCCCATGATCCTCAAGCCTCGTGCACCTTCTTCCACATGAGCGACCCGCGTCAGCATCGCCGCTCCCGCCTTTGCCGCGCAATAAGCCCCCCAGCCCTCAAGCGGATTGTGCGCCGCGCCAGACGACAGGGTGATAATTGTGCCGCCCCCTTGTTCTTGCATCACTGGAATCACCGCCCGCATCCCATGCAAAACCCCGTTCAGATTGATTGCCACTGATTGCGCCCATTCCACCGGGTCCACCTCGGCCAGCCGCGCGATAGGCTCGATCACCCCTGCGTTCCCGATCCAGATGTCCAAACGTCCGAAACGGGCGACAATTGCCGCAACTGAAGCAATGACATCGTCCCAGTTTGAAACATCACAGCGCAGCGCCAATGTCTCGCCGCCCAGCTTTTTTGCAAGAGCGTTGATCGTCTGTTCCGAGCGGGCCAGCAAGACAACTTTGGCCCCGGCCGCCGCAAACACGGCTGCCGCAGAAGCCCCGATCCCGGCACTTGCGCCAGTGATGGCCACAACTTTTCCCTTCATATGGTTCGCTCCTGAGTATTGCAATTCACCACCTCCATCCTGCACCGATCAGGAACCCCTTGACCACCCCGGCGCAAGGATTGATGCTACTGCCAAGAGTTTCTGAGAGGAAGGATTGATCGTGAAACACTGGAATCTTGCCGGCAGCACCGCCGTGATTGCTTTGATGTCTGGCACCAGCGCCTTTGCCGATATTACCCCCGAACAGGTCTGGCAAAGCTGGCAGGATATGTCGACCGCGACCGGGCAAAACATGACCGCCGCTTCGGCCACCCGCAACGGTGACACTTTGGTCGTCGAGGGTTTGACAATGAAGGCGGATCAAGATGGATTCGTGATGAAAAGCACCATCGACAAGGTGAACTTCCGCGACAAGGGCGATGGCTCAGTCGAAATCACCATGTCCGACAGCTACCCGATGAACCTCACCCTGCCAGCCAAAATCGGCGACGGGAACTCAACTCCGACCAATCTGACCATCTCCATCGCACAACCCGGCATGATGATGTCGGCCAGTGGCACTCCAGATGCCACCAGTTACGTCTATGCGTCACCGTCCGTCACCGTGAAACTGGACGCTATCGAAGGGGTGGATGCGGCAAAGGTCGACGCCACCGTCGAGGCTACGCTTACCAATGTAAAAGGTAACTACCTTTTGGGTGGGGATGCCACGGCGCGCAAGGTGACATCGGAATTTTCAATCGCAGGCATGGCTCTGGCGATTATTGCCAATGATGCCGCCAACAATTCGGACGTGCGCATCACCGCGAACGTGGCCGATATCAAGGGCGGCTCCGACAGCACCCTCTTGGCAAGCGAATCGATGGCCAATCTGGCCAAGGCGCTGGCCGATGGCATGAAGATCAAAGGCATGTTCTCACACGGGGCTGTCGATTTCGACATCTCGGCCAATGATAGCGGCAAGCCTACCACCTTGAAGGGCTCGGCGAAGGGAGGCGGCCTCAGCCTTGACATGGCCGCCAGCCAGTTCAGCTATGGCGTCAACAGCACCGGGGTCGCACTTGAAATCTCCTCACCCGACATCCCCTTGCCCGAGGTGAAGGTGAACTATGACGAAACCCTGTTCAGCATGATGATGCCGGTTGGCAAAACCACCGGCCCGGCAGATGCCGCCCTGACCATGCGGATTGTCGGCCTGTCGGTATCCGATGCGATCTGGGGTCTGGTGGATCCGACCAGCGCCCTGCCGCATGATCCGGCCACGGTTGTGATTGATACCAAAGGCACAGTCACCATGACCTCGAACCTGTTCGATGAGGCCGAAATGGCCGCTTTGGGCGAGGCCCCCCCCGGCCAGATCAACTCGCTTGATCTCTTGGAATTGAAGGCCTCAGCCGCAGGCGCCGAACTGACTGGCTCTGGTGCGCTGACGTTCGACAACAGCGACACCACCACCTTTCAGGGCATGCCAACCCCCAGCGGCGCGCTTGATTTCAAAGTAATCGGGGCCAATGGGCTTTTAGACAAGCTGAAAACCATGGGCCTGATCGGTGATGATGAGCTGATGGGCGCGCGGATGATGATGGGCATGTTCGCCAATGCAACCGGCGAGGACGAGCTGTCCTCCAAGGTTGAATTCAAGAACAAGGGCCTGTTCGTGAACGGCCAGCAAATGCAATAGGCCTGAATGGCCGATTTGGGCCGTCCGGCACTGTCGGGCGGCCTTTTCTTTGCTGCTTTGGCGGTCAATTTGCCGCTGATCATGCCACCGAACCTTGATCTTTGCCGCAAAATCCCAACCTTGTGCCCAAACACTTGACCAAAGGGGCGACCAGCTTCGCCCGGAAAGCAGCCCATGGCCGATATGCTTGCAACCCTGACTGATGCCCTGCTTCTTGCCGCCAAAGCTGCCGGGGCCGAAGCAGCGGATGCTTTGGCCGTGACGGGCATTTCGCAATCCATCCAACTGCGCGGCGGCAAGCTGGAACAGGCCGAACGGTCCGAGGCCACCGAGATCGGACTGCGCGTGCTGATGGGCGGCAAGCAGGCCTGCGTTTCGGCCTCTGATATCTCGGCCCGCACCATCGCCCAACTGGCCGAACGCGCCGTCGCCATGGCGCGCGAGGCCCCCGATGATCCTACTGTCGGCCTTGCCGACCCCGACCAGATCGCGCGCAACTGGTCGCTTGACGCGCTGGAACTGAATGACCCGTCTGATGAGCCCAGCGCCGCCGCCCTGCAAGACGACGCCCTACGCGCCGAATCCGCAGCCCTGTCCGCAGGGGCGATTACGCAGGTTGAAGCCGCCGCCAGCTATGGCCGCCAACAAATGCACCTTGCCGCCAGCAACGGCTTTTCCGGTGGCTATGCCCGTTCCTCCCGCTCCACCTCTGCCGTGGCCTTCACCGGCCAAGGCACCGGGATGGAGCGCGATTGGGCCGGCGAGGGCCGCATCTGGCAGGCCGATCTGCCCAGCGCCGAAAGCATCGGCACCCTTGCGGGCGAACGCGCGCTTGCCCGCGCCGGGGCCACCAAGCCCAAAACCGGCACCTATCCTGTGCTGTTCGATGAGCGCATCGCCTCGTCACTGATCGGCCATCTGCTGTCGGCGATCAACGGCGCGGCCATTTCGCGCGGCGCCTCATGGCTGCGCGACGCGCTTGGCCAGCAGGTTCTACCCGCGCATCTGTCGGTGATCGAAGACCCGCACCGCCCGCGCATTTCCGGCTCGCGCCCCTTTGACGGTGAGGGCCTGCCTACAAGTCGGCGGTTGGTGGTCGAAAACGGTATGCTGATGGGCTGGACGCTCGATCTGGGCACCGCGCGCAAATTGGGGATGCAATCGACGGCCAACGCCTCACGCGGCACCTCTTCGCCACCCTCGCCCGCCACCTCGAATATTGACCTGACCCAAGGCACACAATCGCGCGCCGATCTGATCCGAGATATGGGCACGGGGCTCTTGATCACCTCGATGATCGGCTCGACCATCAACCCCACCACGGGGGATTATTCGCGCGGGGCTTCGGGGTTTTGGGTCGAGAACGGCGTCATCCTGCATCCGGTCAACGAATGCACCATCGCTGGCAATCTGCGCGATATGCTGCTGCGGATCATCCCTGCCAATGATGCCAAACCGCATCTTTCCACCCGCGTGCCCAGCCTGCTGATCGACGGGATGACCCTTGCCGGAGCATGATCTTGCCCTTTTGACCGACGCCGCCCGTGAAGCCGGGCACATCGCGCTGCGCTATTGGCAAAAAACGCCGCAGGTCTGGACCAAAGCCGACGAAAGCCCGGTGACCGAAGCCGACCACGCCGTCAACGACATGCTGCACGCCCGCCTGATGGCCGCGCGCCCCGAGTATGGCTGGCTGTCCGAGGAAACCCCAGATCGCAGCGCGCGGCTGGATCAGGCGCATGTTTTCATCATCGACCCGATCGACGGCACCCGCGCCTTTATCGCCGGAGAGCGGCATTTTTCCCATTCGCTGGCCGTCGCCCGCAACGGCGAGATCGTCGCGGCAGCGGTCTATCTTCCGGCGTTGGACAGGCTCTATCTGGCCAGCAAGGACGGCCCCGCGCTGGCGGATGGCGAGCCAATTCATGCTTCCAGAAAGTCTCTTGTCGATTCCCCTAAGATCCTGACCTCAAAAGCCAGCTTAGATCCCGGCTTTTGGACTGATCCGCCAACCTTCCAACGCAGTTTCCGAGCCTCGCTCGCCTATCGGCTTTGCCTCGTGGCCGATGGCTCGTTCGACGCGATGCTGTCGTTTCGCGATGCTTGGGAGTGGGACACGGCGGCAGGCAGCCTGATCGCTGCGCGCGCCGGGGCAGTCGTGACAGACGGGCGGGGTGGCGCGTTGCGTTACAATTCCGCTGAGGCCCAATCGCCGGGGATTTTTGCCTCCAGCCCGTCGTTGCACCGGGATCTGATTGCGCGCCTGAAAACAGCATAAAAAGGGCCACCCGAAGACCCAGCCCCTAAGATAAATATGATGGTTTGATCGTCGAGCTAGAGACCGGCAATGGAAGCACTGCCGGCTTTATTTTTTCAAGCTGCTGGCAAAGCCACTGTGTTGTCGTTCCAGAATACAGCACTGAGGTTCGTCAGGCCGCCCCCAAGCCGATCTGTTTTTACACAAATAGAAGTTGGTATAGCACCCAAATCTCTTCCTTCCCTGAAGAAGTCCCTTACTGAATATAGGCTTAGATCCCTGAGGTATCCCCATGCCTCAGACAGTCGGTCTGTACCGCCCCGGGTTTACCGGAGGGCGAAACTCTCGGAGAATTGCCCGTTATGGAACAGACATCAAAAAAGAAGGCCTCGAAGCGGCATTCACCCGTTGCCTGACAGTGCATTGAAAATGCACGAGAAGGTGAGTTCCGCCAACGTGCGGTGCGGTTGGCGATAGAACACCGCGATGATTATCAAAGTGAAGCGGCGGCGCTGACTGCGATCGCGGGTCAATTGGGTTGTTCGCCAGATAGCCTTCGCGTTTGGATCCGACAGACCCAGCGTGATGGCGGCGAGCGGCCGGGGCCTACCAGCGCTGAGTTTGCGCGGATCAAAGAGTTGGAGCGCGAGGTGCGCGAACTCCGGCAAGCCCATGAGATATTGAAGCAGGCGTCGGCGTATTTTGCCTAGGCCCCTCTCGCGGTGTGAAGACAAACCGCTGCCCCCTTCTCGGCGTGTAAACCCGCCTGCAAGACAGCGGGCAACGCATGCCTGCATGCGTGAGAGGGGGGCAGCGGGAACTCGACCGCCCGTTCCGCAAATGACTGCTTTCATTCGTTGCCCGGCAATCGATACGCAGTATCGATGAGAGGGGAAGAACACCGCGGGGAGTTCGGGGTCGAGCCAATGTGTAAAATTCTACAGATTGCTCCGTCCACTGACGACGAACGGCGCTCTATCGCCCGTGACCCCGACCGGGCATCAGCCCGGGCCAAGTCCGATGCCGCCCTGAGCGTCAAGATCGACGCGGCCTGGGATGCCAATCGCAAACTCTATGGCGCGCGGAAGGTCTGGCATGTCTTGCGACGACAGGGGGAAGGCGCCGCCCCCCTCGGCAGATTTGGCGTGCTAAATCGCCTGCCGGGCAACGGATGCGCTGGGTCGGGCGATCTGGCAAAGAAAGACGCCGGATAACAAAGACTTAATTCACCACTCCGATCGCGGATCATTCCTGTCGATCAAATATACCGAGCGCCTAGCCGAGGCCGAGATCGATCTTTCGGTCGGAACCGTTGGCGATGCCTGCGACAACGCCCTCGCAGAATGCGCCCTCGGCGTGTTCAAGACCGAGGTGATCAACCAGATCGGACCATGGAAATCGATGCGCGACGTCGAATGGGAAACGCTAAAATGGTTCGATTGGTATAACAACCGCCGCTTACTCGGCCCTATCGGATACATAACCACCGCAGAAGCAGAGGAGGCGTTCTATGCAAACCTCAACTCACTCGATATGGTCGCCTGGTCGTCGAACAAATCACCCTCCGGTAAACCCGGGACAGTTCACTTTATGCCCGCCGGTGCGTCACACATGAAACCCTTGCAACAGCCGGGCGGACCATACATTTTTCCAAGGACCAGCTTCAGCAAATCCGCCCGCATGCCCAGCTCCGCACCCACCCGCTTCAGCCGAGGGTTCTCTTCCTCCATCGCCTTCATCGGGCTGATCAGGGACGCATCTGTTGCCCGGCAGGGTTATGCATCACTCAAAGGGCAATGGCATCATCCCATGTTCACGGCACAGCTCGGTCACCGGCACACCGCCTTCAGCTTGGCGCAGGATCGCAAGGATCTGAGCCACCGTGTATCTGGTCGATGCCGAAAATACCACGCGTTGCTATGCTGCCTTTCTCGTCTTTGCCACATTCTGCAGACCGGAAACGACTGCTTTCGCTTTAACGAAGCTCGGCAAAGGTCGCTCCAAAGGGGAAGAAGCCCTCAATGTCTTCACCCCAGCATGAACCAATAGAAACACCCTAAAGGTTCTTC
>CBDUEF010000121.1:0-7476 GCA_965366095.1 uncultured Cypionkella sp.
GCTAGATCTGGGTCAAAGCCCGGCAGGATCAAAGCGCCCTTGGGCAGGCTGGAGACAAGCTGCATAAATTGCAAAGTTGTTCCCCGCGATCCGGTAGATCCGGCAATGATTACCGGATCGTTAGGTGGGTTGACTGCCCAGCGCTGCGCCAGAGTTTCCACTGCAAGACGTTGTCGAGATTCTGGGTCTAAATCATCTGGGTCATCGAAAAAGGGCGAAATTAGCTTTAGGAACAATTGCGAACGCGCCCAGTGGCCAGAATGGGAGGATACGTCAAGTTCGGAAATCGTTTCGGGCGTGACACCCTCACTTTGCATTTCGTCGATTAACCCTGCTAGGGAATCAGTCAGATCATAAAGTGACGATCTTGGCGCAAGATCAGGCTGTGCGTCGAGCAGCTTTGCCACCAATTGCGCAAGTTGCAGTCGGCGCCGTAGGGCCGGTCGTGCGGCGGCCAGATCAGCAAGCGTGGGCAAATCAGTGATCAAATGGAGCCGGGGCAAGAGCATCGCCCCAGATTCCGCGAATATTTGTTGGACGCGCTTTCTCATGCGGGATGTGCTTAGAAAAATCGTCATGCGAGCCAGCGCCTCAGGAGGTTGACCCTGCATGCGCTCTAGAAGCCCTGCCACCAAGTGCAACGGAAAGTCGACGCCGGGCGGCAAGAAGAAGACGCGCTGTTCAGGGCTATTACCCATAGCTCGCCCTCAGCATCGATTCGGCCATGGCAATCGAACTGGGTTGACCAACATCACACCAGCCGCCGCTATGGATCAGGCCATATGCTCGGTTTCGCGCAATCATCAAATCCCAAAGCTTGTTGAGTGAAAAGGCCCGTTCTGAGATGGTTGACAGTAAGTCGGGGCGGACGATCTGTGCGCCAATATAGATATTGCCCCCGGCTCCGTTGTGACGGTGGAGGTTGCCGTTTTCTGTAAGTAGAAAATCACTTTTCCCAGAGTGACCCAAGGCTCTTGATGCTGGCAGGAGCAGTAGTAAGGCGTCCATGCGAACATCATCCCATGCGTCCATTAGTTGAGTTAGCGGGTTTTCACCGACCCAAATTGCATCAGTGTTCAGTGTTAAAACGGGCCCTTCGCCCAAAAGCGGCAGGGCGGCACGCAATCCGCCCCCTGTTTCAAGAATTTGTTCACGCTCCCATGAAAAAGCTACGCCGCGTCCTGCCAGGTGCCGCTCCAACTGATCGCCACGATAATGCAGATTGACCACGCGTCTATGTATCTGCGCGGCGTCCGCTACCGCGAGGGCATGATCAATTAACGGTATTCCGGCGACCTCGACCAATGGTTTGGGTATATCAACTGTGAGTGGTGCCATTCTGGTACCAAAGCCGGCACCAAACAGCATCAGGGGAAAGATCCGCATTGTTCTTTGATCCGGTTCAGGGCTGCAGTTGTGGGCACAGGAAGCAATTCTGTGCAAATCGTTTCCAGTTTCCCAAGCGCGGGATTCTGAAGGTTGCGTTGCAACTGTCCCCAGACACGTGGAATCAAGCTCACATATCTAGGTTTGCCGGCAGTTAGGCATAGTTTTGCAAAAACCCCCAGAATACGAAGCGCCCTTTGAGCTCCCAAAGTCGCATAGCTTGCCGAAAAATCCGTGATCCCGGAAGAAATTGCAAATCTGCGGATCATCGCCGCTTCTGCCGAAATTGGTACGTCCCGACGGGCATCTTGCAACAGGGAGACAAGATCATATCCGGGTTGCCCCATCTGTGCCAATTGAAAATCGAGCAGCCCGACCTTTGCCAAACCAGCGCGTGAAGGCAACCACAACAGATTCTCTGCATGAAAATCGCGTAAGACAGTTACTCTGGGGCCATTTGCATGAAGGCAAAGCAACTCAATTAGGGTGTCACGAAAGATCTCCGTAGAAATACGTTCACCAGTGATCGAAAACCGATACCAGTCTAGCGCAAAACACGCGGCTTCCGCCCATTCACCAGCTGAAAGATCGGGCAGCATTTGTGGCGCGGGTTGAGCTTGAATATGGACAAGCACATCAATTGCAGCTTCATAAAGGGTGTTTGTAAGCTGAGCGTCAGCTTCGATCAACCGAGCATAAGTGTCATCGCCAAGGTCCTCCAGCAACAGGAATCCGTTGGTCAAATCTTCAGCGAGAACTTTGGGGGCGGATAGCCCCAAGCTGAGTAAGTATTTGGCAATGCGAACGAAATCGGCAGGGTCGTCGCCCTTGCCGGGAGGGGCGTTCATCAGAACTGCCGTTTCATTGTTCAGAAATAGACGTTCGTAGCTGCGGTCGGAGGCGTCCCCAGCAAGGAATGCTCGTCGCGCCGCACCCCAATTGCATGTTTGCAGAAAGTGTTTGGAAAGGGCATCTCGTTCATTCATGGCCATCGCACCATTCGCTTTGCAGGGCCGCAATCAAATGAGGGTGATTAGGTGCGCAAACCACAACCTCTCGTGCATCTTCAACCTGCAGAAGCGAAATGGCGATCGCTTGGGGTGGCAATAGGTTTCCCATTCGTTCCGGCCATTCAATCAGGCAAATTGCGGTAGCAAACGCCTGTTCCAGCCCAAGCTCCAAAACCTCGTCGGGGTGGCCAAGGCGGTAGAGATCGGCGTGCCAAATCTCGGTATTTGGTGCCTCATACGTTTGGATCAGGGAAAAGCTCGGTGAAGGAACATCTACATCCTCCCCCATCCGTGCTTGAATTATCGCGCGGGCCAAATGAGTTTTCCCGGCCCCGATAGATCCAGTCAATAGTAGAATATCGCCTGCAACAAGAAAGGGCGCAAGCCAATACCCCAGCTCTGTTGTCAAGCTCGGGTTGGGCAGATGGAACTGAATACTGGGCTTAATGGCGACCATTGGCTCACTTTAACCTGCAATTCAGCCGCTGCAAGCAAGGAACAATTCAGGCTGATTGATGTTGTGGCCCTTCAGCCAGCCGGGGTTTGCCGGTTTTTTTTGCGGTCACCGGCCGAAATTCCGTCAGCGTAGCGCCGCCAGCAAGTGGTGCCACGCGGCATTGAAGATCACGGCCATCCAATAGCTGCGCTTCCGCTTGCCATTCTTGCCGGTTGCCAACCATCGCGCTGAAGCTCTCGATTTCGGACCAAAGGGAGCTGGCAGCGGAATGCTGACGCCAATGCTGGGACATGGTTTGCAAGGTTTTTTCTTCTAGCCTCGATCCTGGATCATCATCCCACAAATCTGCATAAGCCTTGTTCGACATGACAAGTTGCCCGGATTGGCTAAAAACAGCGATGGCAACATTCAATGCGTCAATTACCGACTGCCCCAAGTCGAGATCGGCCCTATAACGACGCGTCCGTAGTATCTCTGATGAAATATCATGAATCATCAATGCCAGCGCGCCATTTGGATGCGGCCGGCCAATCACGCGAAAAATTTGGCCGTCTGGCAAATTCCAGACTTCCTCGTAAAGCCCAGATGCTGCCGCACGTTCCATATTCACGATGTGATGCCGCCAGCCGCGATAGTTTTTTGGTTCGGGGATCATGTTCCGATCACGCATGGCATCCAAAAAAGCAACCAGAGTAGGGCGCATGGAAAGGAAGTCAGCAGGCAATCCAGTAAGATCGAGCAGGGCCGGATTGAACAATTGCAACTGGCGCTGATCGTCGAAAATGGCAAGGCCAATCGGGAGTTGTGCGAAGATTTTCGTAAGCGTTTGCATGAAGTCACGCAGTGAGGCTTCAGCGTGAACAACTGCATTACAAGGCAAAGCAAAAAACAAACGTCCGGGGCCTTCTGTTTCAGCGGTCACTTCAAACCAAGAAACAATCGATGATGGAAAGGTAATACTTCGCCGCTGATTGCGCATCTCAATTGAGGGTGAAACCCGATCAAACAAGCGCGGAAGAGGCCAGGTGAGGGATTTGCCGGGTAAAAGGTTTTCGGCGGCCAATAACAGATAGGTTGAATTGGACCATATTATGTCGCCTTCCAAGTTCTCACGCCAAATTAGGATCGGAGATTTCTCTGTGGCTTGACGTAGCAAGTCCAGTTCGTCCTTCATGGCGCGCAAACTGAGCGCGCCAGGTTCAGAAAGACCGGATGACGCCGACGGGTCGCTAAGGCGAATACGCGTCAGCCCGCCACGCAGGTTTGCCTCAATCTGAAGGGCCTTTCCGGTTGTGGGTTCAGAGAGATGGACGATTGAGCCTTCGAGACGCAGCCTTTCGGGCAGTTCTGAAAAGCCTGCGAAATGGGGAGCAAGATAGGCGGCTAGCTTGGCCCAAGGGGAGCCCGTAATCGGAATAGTATTGAGCAGGGCAAGCGCATTCGGAGTGCTATCAATCAAGGTCTCGTCGTCGAATAGAAATGTAGCGCCGGATTCGGTATCCTGAAAGATGCTGAACTTTGGACCGTTGTCATGTCTGGAGAACCAAATAAGCACAGCGACACCCAAAGCAGCGGCCAAAGTTGCCGTTGCGAACATTTCAAGCATCATTCCATTCAACCCCCAAATCTTGAGAGACATCCCTCAACCAACTTCAACCTAAAGGTGATCTAGTTAACGGGAAATTAATTCAAAGGAAATAAATTCAAAGCGGTCTTTGGGCTGCTACGTGAAGGGGAGGTTTTGGCCCAATCCAGTTTCTGTCGGGCCGACCAGAACATTGCTTGGCCAGACCACCTCCACTATCGCCCCACAACGACGCGGAAGTTCTTCTTTTTGCGCAAATGGCTCAGACGCATTCAGGAACGATAACTCTGCGCCCGTTCGTTCTAGCAGTGTTTTTGCGATAAAGAGGCCGAGCCCCATTCCTTCATATTCAGGGCGCTCGCTTCGAGTGGCTTCAAGACGACGGGAGCGTACAAATGGCTCGCCAATCCTCCCGATCGCATGCACTGGAAATCCCTTTCCGTCGTCGATGATGCGCAAGACCAGTTTCGCGTCCGACCAGTCAGCATCGATCCAGACGGTGTTTCGAGCAAAGTCCACAGCGTTTTGCACCAGATTTCGGACACCATGGATAAATTCAGGGCGTCGCTGAATCAACGGTTCGCGTTGATGCTCTTGCAGCCCGATATGAACTATTACACGCTTTCCTCGATCCATATGTGGCTCTGCCGCTTCGCGTAGCACTGCGCTTAGGGGGGCGTAACGCAAATGTAGATCGTCCTTCCCGGCCTTGCCCATCGAACGCAGGATGTCTCGACAGCGATCAGCCTGATCTCGTATCAGCATTGCGTCTTCAAGGAGTGCCGGATTTTCGCCAAGCTCATCGATCATTTCGCTACTGACCAATTTGATAGTTGCCAGTGGCGTACCGAGTTCATGCGCGGCAGCGGCAATCACGCCGCCAAGATCGGTAAGCTTCTGTTCGCGGGCGAGCGCCATTTGCGTTGCAAGCAACGCATCTGACATTGATCGCATTTCCGTGCCGATACGGCGTGAGTAAAGACCCAAGAACGCAATGCCGATGACCAACGACAGCCAAAAGCCAAATTCGAAAAGGCCGGGAAGGGTAAACGCTTTGCCATCTTCAAAGCGCAAAGGAATACTCTTTATGGCGATCAGACTGACGAAAATTGTAGCACTTGCGCCTAAAATTAATGTTGGTCGTAGTGCCAAGGCTGAGGCGGAAATTGTTACAGGGACGAGAATTAACAGAGCGAAAGGATTGGCGAGGCCTCCTGTAAGGAACAGCAAAAGGCCAAGTTGCGCCAAATCGAACAAGAGAGCGGTAAGGGCTTCATTTTCGGAAAGCAGACGATTCTCTGGAAAAATGCTGACTGACGCAATATTCGCAATAGCCGCCGCACCTACAGCAAAGAAGCACCACCCCAAAGGAAGCTGAAGCTGATAAACTTGCACTGCAAAAACCAGTGCGGTCAGCTGGCCAACAATTGCCATCCATCGCAACAGAATCAATGTACGAAGCCGCAGCCAACCACTCCCTGTCCGGGTAAAAAGTCTGTCTGCGGCAAAGCGTTGCATGGATACTGCCCTATAAAAGCTGCTTTGCAATTGATAAGGACCTTGATTTGAGGGATCAATGAACAAGATCAAAAGGGGCATGTTATGGAGAAAGTCTATGCAGGGTTGGCAGCTGCGGCAATAGGGGCGCTCTTGGGCGGTACTGCGTGGTACATCAACGCTAAGCGTAACGTCGACGTCTATGCAGATTGCCGCAGCGGGACGGTCGGTGGTGGCGAAATTGGCGGACCGTTTACTTTGGTTGATGGATCCGGCGCGACGGTGACCGACAAAGAGGTCATCACCAAACCTTCCCTCATATATTTCGGCTATACGTTCTGCCCAGACGTTTGCCCTCTGGATAATGCAAGAAATGCAGAGGCGGTCGATATTCTTGAGGAAAAAGGGCTGGATGTGACTCCGATCTTCATTTCGATCGACCCAGAGCGTGATACTCCGGCCGTGGTTCGCGATTTTGCGGAGAATCTTCATCCAAAGATGATCGGTTTGACAGGAACACAGGAGCAGGTTCAAGCGGCGTCACGTGCATATAAGACATATTATAAGAAGCAGGAAAATGGGGGTGAGTACTATTTGATGGATCATTCCACCTTTACTTATCTGGTGGATCCAAAGAAAGGCTTTCTCGATTTCTTCAAGCGGGAAGATACACCGGATCAGATGGCCGAAAGGGTGGCCTGCTATATGAACAAAGGTTAGCTGCAGATTTGACGATTCCCTAAGATCAGCCTAGGTAAACTAAGCAGGGATTCAAATTGGGGATTGGTATGTCTGAAGAGCTTGGTCTGGATTTGGGGGCCGACCGAACCCTTCTTTTGGTTGATGATGATGAACCCTTTGTAAAACGTCTTGCCAAAGCCATGGAAAAGCGCGGCTTTCTGCCGGAAACAGCGGGAAGCGTGGCAGTCGGCAAAGCCATTGCCGTTAGCCGACCTCCAGCATACGCGGTGGTTGATTTGCGCCTTGAGGACGGTAACGGTCTGGATGTTGTTGAAATACTGCGCGAACGTAGGCCAGACTGTCGAGTGATCGTATTGACAGGTTATGGCGCGATTGCCACAGCCGTCGCAGCCGTAAAGATCGGCGCGATTGATTATTTATCAAAGCCGGCTGATGCCAATGATGTGACACGCGCACTTTTGGCGACGGGTGAGGCCTTGCCGATGCCGTCGGAAAATCCGATGTCAGCGGACCGCGTGCGCTGGGAGCATATCCAACGGGTCTATGAGATGTGCGACCGCAATGTTTCGGAAACCGCGCGTCGGTTGTCGATGCATCGGCGCACGTTGCAACGGATTTTGGCCAAGCGCAGTCCGCGCTAGGGTCTACCAGTCAAAAGCCGAGGTGACCTGCCGTCGCCCCAAGGTCATGGCGTCGGCCACCAGCACCATGGGTGCCAAATCCACATCGCTTTGCCCGCAGCGAACCAATTCGGCCATTCTGGCGTAAAGCGCTGGATATTCGCCCATGATGCTGTTGCCACCCGAAAGCTCGACCCCGTCGATTTCCAGCCGGTTGCC
>CBDUEF010000122.1:0-7458 GCA_965366095.1 uncultured Cypionkella sp.
AGCCAAGGCAGGTCTTATTCAAAGGCCTCAGCCGCATCGAAACTCCCCTACGCCGATTGCCCTTTGCCCGATTCTTCACTACACGAGGGCAAAATCCCTTGCCCTTCCCCTTTCCAAAGGAATGCCCCATGGCCTCGTATCAATATGTCTACCACATGGAAGGCGTCTCCAAGACCTATCCGGGTGGCAAGAAATGCTTTGAAAACATCCACCTGAACTTTCTGCCCGGCGTCAAGATCGGTGTGGTCGGCGTCAACGGCTCGGGTAAATCGACCCTGCTCAAGATCATGGCCGGCATGGACACCGATTTCAAAGGCGAGGCCTGGGCCGCCAAGGGGGCCAAAGTCGGCTATCTCGCGCAAGAGCCTTACCTTGATCCGGCGCTGACGGCGAAAGAAAACGTCATGCTTGGGGTGGCCAAGCAAACCGCGATTCTGGAACGCTACAACGAATTGGCGATGAACTATTCCGACGAGACCGCCGACGAGATGGCCGCCTTGCAAGACCAGATCGACGCCGAAAACCTCTGGGAGCTTGAGGCTTCGGTGGGCGTCGCCATGGACGCCCTGCGCTGCCCGCCTGATGAGTCCGATGTCGAAACCCTCTCGGGCGGTGAGCGCCGCCGCGTTGCCCTGTGCAAACTGCTGCTCGAAAAACCCGACATGCTGCTTTTGGACGAGCCCACCAACCACCTCGACGCCGAATCCATCGCCTGGCTGCAAAAG
Source organism: uncultured Cypionkella sp. (assembly GCA_965366095.1). Classification (GTDB taxonomy): domain Bacteria; phylum Pseudomonadota; class Alphaproteobacteria; order Rhodobacterales; family Rhodobacteraceae; genus CBDUEF01. The sequence continues at coordinate 726 of CBDUEF010000122.1, forward strand.
CACCTGATCGCCTATAAAGGCACCATTCTGATCGTCACCCACGACCGCTATTTCCTTGATGACATCACCTCGTGGATTCTGGAACTCGATCGCGGCCGCGGCATCCCCTATGAGGGCAACTATTCGGCTTGGCTCGAGCAGAAAGCCAAACGCATGAGCCAAGAGGCGCGCGAGGATAAATCCAAGCAAAAGGCGCTGGAGAAAGAGCTCGACTGGATCCGCTCGGGCGCCAAGGCCCGCCAATCCAAGGGCAAGGCCCGGATCGCGCGCTATAACGAGATGGCGGGCCAGACGGTGCTGGAACGCGCCTCTTCGGCGCAGATCGTCATCCCCAACGGCGAGCGTTTGGGCAACAAGGTGATCGAGGTCGAAGGCCTGAAAAAGCACATGGGCGACAAGCTCTTGATCGAGAACCTTACCTTCACCATCCCGCCGGGCGCCATCGTTGGCGTGATCGGCCCCAACGGCGCCGGTAAATCGACGCTTTTCCGCATGCTGACCGGGCAGGAACAGCCCGATGAGGGCACGATCACCCTGGGCAACACCGTGCATCTGTCTTACGTTGACCAATCGCGCGACGCTTTGGATGCGAATAAAAACGTCTGGGAGGAAATCTCGGGCGGCTCCGAGGTGATCCAGCTTGGCGATATGACGATGAACTCCCGCGTCTATACCGGGGCCTTCAACTTCAAAGGCACCGATCAGCAGAAGAAAGTCGGGCTCTTGTCAGGCGGCGAACGCAACCGCGTGCATATGGCCAAACTGCTGCGCTCGGGCGGCAACGTCTTGCTGCTTGACGAGCCGACCAACGATCTTGACGTCGAAACCCTGCAAGCACTGGAATCCGCCATCGAAGATTTCGCCGGCTGCGCGATCATCATCTCGCACGACCGCTTCTTCCTCGACCGCCTCTGCACGCATATGCTCGCCTTTGAAGGCGACGCCCATGTCGAATGGTTCGAGGGCAATTTCCAGGCCTATGAGGAAGACAAAATCCGCCGCTTGGGGCCGGATGCTTTGGAGCCGAAACGGGTGAAGTATAAGCGGTTTAGTCGCTAAGTCTGGGGTGATCATGTTTCGCCGCTTGCGCAAATCTGAAAAGGTTGCGCGCGGCTCAAAAACTCAAAGAGGCAAGGGTTCCTCGCCTCTATGAATTTACGAATAACGAGGTCAGACTCCGGCCTCAGTTTATTCTTTGATAACGTGCCAGACTCCCCCCAGCCCGTCGCCAGCGGCATCGCCCTTTTTCTTGTCGCCGGCGAAATAATACATCGGCTTGCCATCATAGGCCCATTGCTTGCTGCCATCGGTGCGGTCTACCAAAGTCCATCCTTCGGTCATCTTGTCAGCGGCCTTGCCCAGATAGGGTGGCCATTTCGCTGCACAATCGCCGTAACAGTCCGAAACGCTGCCCTTGTCTTTGTCAAAGGAATACAGCGTCATGCCATTAGCATCGGTCAACATTTCCGCAGCCTGGGCCGCAAAACCTGAACTCAGAAAAAATGCGGCGGTCATCATGGTCAGATATTGGGCAGGTTTCATGGTAACACTCCCTTGAATCAGGCCACTGCGGCAGCTCTGCAAGATCAGCCGGGGCGAAGACCCGGTCCCGCAAATAACAGCGGCACGCGCTTTGCAGCGTGATGACCTATCTTACCATGACATGGATGATCTCGGATCGGACAAAGTTAAGAAAGACCCGTCGCTCGCCTATTTGTGAAGCCAAAGGCCCGCAACCTTAGTCCCCCATATGAGCGTCTGCACCCCTGTGCCTGAATGGAACCAAACCCCGCCCGCCGCGTTATCCCCTCATAACCAACCCAATGGAGGCCGTTATGAAGGGTGTTGTCGCTTGGTTCATGGGAGTGCCGCTGGTCGTGATCATCGGGCTTTATGCCTTTGGCTTTTTCTAAAGCCGGTAAGAACCCTCGGCTGACCACGTGATCAGCCGAGAACCCCGCTAGCGCGCGATCGTCACTGTGCAATGCGCGCGTCCCGCCACGTCGGCGGCAACCGAGCCCAGCACCAGCCGCGACAGCCCGCGTTTGTCGCCGGTGCCCATTACGATGTGATCCACCCCTTCGCTTTCCGCCAGCCCGATGATCCCCGAGGCCGCCTCGCGGTGAATCACCGTCACCGTGCGCAGGTTCTTCTGGCCGTGCTGCGATGCCACTCCGGCCGCATTGTCGAGAATCTGCTGCGCTTCGGCATCGGTCCAGTGATGAATCAGCGGCCCGCGCCCGCCGCCATGGGCGACATTCACCAGACACAGCATCAACTCCGCGCCGAATTTCGTGGCGATTTCCGCTGCAACTTCAACGGCATGTTGGGAATGATCGGTGCCATCAATCGGGCACAATACTTTCTTGGTCATCACAAAAATCCTCCGGGTGCTTCAACGAGCCGGATCCTTCCGGTCACTCCAAGGTTACCCCAACCGGCCCATCGCCCCTTTGATGTGAATCAATCCCAGGAAAGTTTATTTCCCGAACCTCTTAGACCTCGGGCACCAGCCTTGGCTTGCCCGCCTCATCAATCGCCACAAAGGTGAACAGCGCCTCGGTCACCTTTTCGCGCGCTGCTTGCCGGTTGCGCAGCACCCAGGCCTCGATCTGCATCGCCATCGAGGTCCGCCCCACCCGGCCCAGTTGCACATAGATGCACAAGACGTCGCCCACCTTGACCGGACGGATGAATTTCATCGCATCAATCGCCACCGTCGCCACCCGGCCATGCGCGCGCGCACCGGCCACAATCCCCGCCGCCATATCCATCTGGCTTAACACCCAGCCGCCAAAAATATCGCCATTGGTGTTGGCATCGCGCGGCATCGCAAGCGTGCGCAGGGTCAAGTCGCCTTGCGGTTCGGTGCTGAGATCTTGAGTCATTGGCAAGCCTTTCGGACGGTTGAAACCACAGTAAAGCAGGCGGGGCAGGGTGCAAGCGTTAAGAATTTGTGAAGGCCGAAATCTAAGTAATTGATATATATGTGTTGGAAAGGCGCCCCACGAGACGGGGGGGCCGCCGCAAAGGCCAAAAACGCCCCTTCCCCCCAACCCGAAAAAAAGGTTACCCCCGCCGCAACCCAGCCCGAGAGAAGCCTTGCCCCGTCTGATCCTTATCCTTTTGATGCTATTGGCCAGCCCGGCGCTGGCCGACAAGATCGAACATATCGACGCCCCCTCGGGCATCACGGTCGATTATGTGAAATGCAGCCGCAACCCGAACCGCTGCATGAAAGAGGTCGCGAAATATTGTGGCGGCAGCTATCAGGTGATCGACAGCGAAAGCCACACAGGCACGCTGGTGTCCGATATATTTGCAGGCGGCGTGACCTGGTATTCCATGACTTTTCTGTGCGGGATCTCGGACGGCAGGCTTCCCGATTTCCCCTATCGCGGCCCCAATGCCGCGCGCCCCTCGGCCGTGATTCCCCCCCAGATCAGCGCAGTTTGCACAGTTTTGGGCAAAACCCGAACCTGTCGGTCGCAATAAGGCTCAGACCAGAAAGCCGCCATCGGCATCATCGCCGGTTTCTTCGGTCAGCCGGTCCAGATCCGGCACCAATATCTGCCGCTTGCCTTCCAGCTCAATCACGCCATCACGTTTCAGCGCGCTCATCTGCCGGCTGACGGTTTCCAGGGTCAGCCCCAGATAATCGGCCATTTCCTCACGGGTCAGCGGCAGATCAAACCGCAGCGCCAATTCATCCTGTAACTGCAGGTTCGCACTGCGCCGAGCCAAGATCGACAACAGCGACGCGATCTTTTCACGCGCATTCTTGCGGCCCAACAGCAGCATCCATTCGCGGGCGGCATCCAACTCGTCCAGCGTCATCTCCAAAAGCCGCTGCGCCACGTTGGGGGTGGTGGCGATCAACTCTTCGAAGGGTTTCTTGCGAAAACAGCACATCACCAGATCGGTGGTCGCCGTCACGTCATAAGCTGCGACCGAGCGGCCGGGGCGGCCCACGAAATCCGACGGCAGCAAAAGCCCCACCATTTGTCGGCGACCATCCTCCATGGTTTGCGTCAAGGTGGCGATCCCTGTCACCACCGAGGCCACAAAATCCATCCGGTCGCCCGACCAGATCACAGTCTGACCCGCCTGAAAGCTGCGATAATACTTGATCGCTTCAAGCGTCTTCAATTCCTCACTGTCACAGCGAGCGCAAACGGCCCGATGACGGATCGGGCAATCGCCACAATTGGGTGCTGAAAATTTGAGGTCGTGAACGCCCATGTAAGTCCTGCTCTTTGATCTAGGTCAAAGCAAGTGCCCGACCTCTGCTTAAGGTAGCGAAATGACAGATCATTCGCAACTCATGCGGCTCGGCCTTTTTGACGCGCGCGTGCCCCGCTACACCAGTTATCCGACGTCGCCGCAATTTGGCGACACGGTTGATGCCGCGGTTTTCGAAAATTGGCTTGCGGCGATCCCGGCTGGGTCGGAAATATCGCTTTATATGCATGTTCCGTTCTGCCGAAGGCTGTGTTGGTTCTGTGCCTGCCGGACCCAAGGCACGGTGTCGGATGACCCGGTGCGCGCCTATGCCGCAGTGCTAAAGGCCGAAATCGCCCTGCTCAAGGCGCGGCTTGCCCCGGACGTGCGGCTTTCACGTCTGCATTGGGGGGGCGGCACCCCCACGATGTTGCCGCCGGATCTGATTCATGAGCTGACAGAGACGATCTTCGATGCGGTGCCGATGGGGGCTGGGGCCGAATTTTCGGTCGAGATTGATCCCAATGAAATCGACGCTGCCCGTCTTGATGCGCTGGTGGCCAGCGGGATGAACCGCGCCTCGATCGGGGTGCAGGATTTCGACCCGGAAATCCAGAAGGTGATCGGGCGCGAACAAAGCTATGAGTTGACCGCTGAGGTGGCCCAGATGATTCGGGCGCGCGGGGTCAAGAGCCTGAATGCGGATATTCTTTACGGATTGCCGCATCAATCAGTGTCGCGAATCGCGGCCTCGGTGGAAAAGCTGTTGACGCTGGAACCGGACCGGGTGGCGCTTTATGGCTATGCCCATGTGCCCTGGATGAGCCGCCGCCAGCAGATGATTCCTTCGGGAGCCTTGCCCACGCCGCAAGAGCGGCTTGATCTGTTTGAAGCCGCGCGACAGCTCTTTACCTCGGCTGGCTATGATGAAATCGGAATTGACCACTTTGCCAAGCCCAGCGATGGCATGGCCAAAGCGGCCAAAGCCGGTAGCTTGCGCCGGAATTTTCAGGGCTATACCGATGACACAGCACCGGTTTTGGTGGGGTTGGGCGCCTCGTCCATTTCCCGTTTTCCCCAAGGCTTTGCGCAGAACGCCTCGGCGACAGCCGCCTATACCAAGGCAATTCGGCAGGGCCAGTTTTCCACCCATCGTGGCCATGTGTTTGCGGGCGAGGACATCTTGCGCGCCCGCATTATCGAGGCATTGATGTGTGATTTCCGGGTAGATCGTGAAGAGTTGCTGCGCGATTTTGGCGCCAGCAACGTCTGGATCGACGAAAAGTTTGATGCCGTGATGGTCGCCTTTCCGGGGATGCTGACGCTTACCCCGCAGGCGTTGGAAATTCCGCCACACGCACGGCCGCTGACCCGGATGATCGCGCAAAAATTTGACGCCTATGATCATGGCAAGGCCCGACATTCCGGCGCAACCTAAGGCCTACAGGGTCATGGGGCCAAAGCTCTCGACCAGTTCGGCCATGCGCGGCAGGCAGCGGCTGCGCAGGTCGTATCTATCCAACACCGTCTGACGTGCCGCCTTGCGCAAGGCGGCAAAGCGCTCTGGCTCGGCGAGTGCTTCGGTCAGGGTTTTGGACCAGCCGGCGACATCAAAAAACTCAACCAAACTGCCGTTTTCGCCCTGCCGGATCACTTCGGCCACTGGCGCGGTGTTCGATCCGATCACATGGCACCCCGCCGCCATCGCCTCGATCATCGACCAGCTTAGCACGAAGGGATAGGTCAGATAGGCATGCGCGCGGCTGACCTGCATCAGCGATACGAAATCGGGGTAGGGAATTTTCCCCATGAAATGCACGCGCGCAGGGTCGATCTTATCCGCGACCTCATCCAAAAACCGCTGTTTCCAACCCTTTTCCCCCTTGGGCGCCGCGCCATAGCTCACCTCGTCGCCGCCAACGATCACCACTTGCGCCTCGGGCCGCGCCGCCATCACCGCAGGCAGGGCGCGCATGAAGATGTGATAGCCGCGATAGGGCTCAAGGTTGCGGTTCACAAAGGTCAGAACCTCGTCGTCTGGCGTCAGCACCCGGCCATTCGGCAAAGCAAAGCGCGCCTTGGGGTTCGGAGCCATAACTGCTGTATCCACCCCGTCATGGATCACATGGATACGCCCGCGCAGGGTGGCGGGGTAGGTCGAGGCCTGCCAGCGCGTGGGCGACAGCCCCGCATCGGCATGCACCAGCGCCTGCCCCAGATGGGTGGTGCGGCCCTGCGCGATCAGGCGCTGATCGAAATTGGGCGGGTTGAATTCGGGATCAAACCCCACATCTGCCCCGCGCCCCTTGTAGTAAAACTCGGCGTAAACCAACAGCTTCGCCTCGGGCCAGACCTCTTTGAGAAACAGCGTTTCACCCCAGCCGGAATGGCCAAAGATCACATCGGGCACATAGCCCTTGCGCTCACGCAACTGCTGGGCGGCGCGGGCAACGGTGACACCGCGATCGCTCATCTGGGTATAGGTGCGCCCCAAGCGGGTGGCAGCGGGGTC
>CBDUEF010000123.1:0-7437 GCA_965366095.1 uncultured Cypionkella sp.
ATGATATTGCTGATCACGATGAACAGCCCCCCCATCAGCACCACGCCGATGATGATCGGGCGGTCTTGATTGCGCACCGCCTGCACCGCCAGCGCGCCGACACCTTGCAGCCCGTAGACCTGTTCAATCACGATGGCACCGCCCAAAAGGATGGCGATATCGGCGCCAAGCTGGGTGATCAACGGCGTCAGCGTCGCGCGCAATCCGTGGCGATACACCACCCGCCGCTCGCTCAGGCCTTTGGCGCGGGCGGTGCGGATGTAATCTTCGCCCAGAACCTGCAACAGCTGCCCACGGGTCAGGCGCGCATAGATCGCCGCCGTCACCAGCGCCAGAGTTGTCCAGGGCAGCGCCAGATGCCAGACCCATTGCAACGGCCCATCGAGCAGCGGCTTGTATCCCCCCGGCGGAAACAGGGTAAACCCGGCCTGACGCGGCAGAAAATACAGCGTGTAAAGCGACAGCATCCCCAGAACAAAGGTCGGAAATGACAGGCCCAACAAGATGAACACCTGCCCCAACCGGTCTTTCCAGGTGCCCGGATTGCGCGCCGACAGGATGCCGATGGGCAGCCCCAAAGCCAGCCAGAACACCACCCCGCCCAGCACCAGCGACAGCGTGGCGGGCACGCGGCGGATAATGATCTCGGCCACTGGCTGGCTGTTGCGATAGGAATAACCCAGATCGCCCGTCAAGGCGCGCCCGGCAAAGGTCAGATATTGCGTGACCATCGGGCGATCCAGCCCAAGGTTTTCGCGCACCTGCTCCAACTGCGCCGCACTGGCCTTTTCCCCCGCCACAATGCGCGCAGGATCACCGGGGGCGACAAAGAACAAAAAGAACACAAAAATGCTGAGCGTGAACAGCACCAACGCGCCAAAGGCCAGACGTTTTGCAATAAACCTGATCATCGCTCAGCCCCCCGCCTGCGGTTTTTGCCGGATCACCCGCCGCGCGCCCGGATCAAGCGCATCGCGCAAGCCGTCGCCCAGAATGTTGAAGGCCAGCGTTGATCCCAGCAGCGCAAGCCCCGGAAACAGCACCATCCACCAGGCCACCAGATACATCGAATTGGCCCCCGCATCCGCCAGCATCCCGCCCCATGACGGCGTTGGCGGCACGATGCCCATGCCCAAAAACGACAGCGTTGCCTCAAACACGATGGCATTGGGGATCATCATGGTGGTGTAGATGATGATCGGCACTGACAGGTTCGGCAGGATGTCGCGCAGCAGGATCGACAGATGGCTTGCCCCCAACGACCGCCCCGCCTGCACAAAATCCCGCCGCGCCAGCGAGGCCGTCTCGGCCCGGATCACCCGGCCTATCGGGGTCCAGGTGAAAAACACGATCACGCAAACCGACAGCAACAGCGACGGGCCAAACACCGACACCAGCGCCAGCGCGCATAAGAGAAACGGCACCGACATCACCAGATCCATGAACCGGCCCAGCACCATATCGACCAGGCCGCCAAAATCCCCCGCCAGCATCCCGATAGAGACCCCGATCACCGCCGCCAGCACCGAGGCCAGCAATCCCACCAAGAGCGACACCCGCGCGCCATAGGCGATGCGCACCAGGCTATCGCGCCCCAACTGATCGGCCCCAAACAAAAACTCCCCATTCGGGCCAACGGGTATTCCCACCGGCGACAGCGCGGTATCGCGGAACTGATCAATCGCGCCGTGCCCGGTCCATTGCGCCACCAAGGGCGCGGCCGCAGCAAAGGCAAACAGAAACAGGATAAAGCCAAAGGCGAGGATACTTGCCGGATCGCGCGCCAGCCTGCGAAAGGTCAGATTGGCCGATGAGCGCTGCACGACAACCGGGGTTTGCGGGGTCTCGCTCATGCCCTCACCTCCAACAGATCGCGCGCTTGCACCTGCCCCAATGCGGGCGGCACATGCGACGCCGCCAACAGCTTTTGCGTAAAGGCGTTCAGCGGCGCGGTAAAGATCCGCTCGGCCTGTCCCAACTCGACAATCTCGCCCTCTTGCATCACCGCGATGCGGTCGCACATGTGGCGCACCACCGTCAGATCATGCGAGATGAACAGATAGGTCAGCCCCAGCCGCGCCTGCAAATCGCGCAAAAGGTTCAGGATTTGCGCCTGAATAGACACATCCAGCGCCGAGACCGGCTCATCCAATATCAACAGATCAGGGTTCAACGCCAAAGCCCGCGCAACGCCGATGCGCTGACGCTGGCCGCCGGAAAATTCTGAGGGAAAGCGGTTGTAATGCTCGGGGTTCAACCCCACCAACTCCATCAACCGGCGCACCTCGTCTTTGCGCGCCTCGCCATGGGCAAGATTGTGGATGCGAAACGGCTCGCCGATGATTGATCCCACCCGGCGGCGCGGATTGAGCGCGCCGTAAGGGTCTTGAAACACCAGTTGCACCCGCCGACGCATCGCGCGCCAGGCATCGGGCGCAAGGCTGCCAACATCCTGCCCGTCAAAGGAAACCGCCCCGCCGGTCATCGGCGTCAACCCGGCAATCGCGCGGGCAAGGGTCGATTTGCCACAACCGGATTCGCCCACCAGCCCCAGCGTCTCGCCCCGCGCAACCTCAAGGCTGATGCCCTTCAGCACCTCCAGTTTGCGCGACCTGCCAAAGCCGGATTTCACTGTATAGCTCAGCTGCAGATCGCGCACCTCCAGCAGCGGCGCGGCCACCACCTGCGCGCGCGCCGCCTCTGGCCTGGCCTCTTCGCGCTGCACCGCAGGCGGGTCGAAATGGCACAGGGCCTCACCGCCGTCACTATAGCTGCGCAGCGGTGGCGGCGATGTGCGGCACAAATCCTCGGCCTTGAAACAGCGTGGCGCAAAGATGCAGCCGGGATGGCGGTTCAACAGGCTTGGCGGACGGCCGGGGATCGACACCAGCTTTGCATGCTTGTCCGCAGCCCCCGGTGAAGATTGCAACAGCCCCAACGTGTAGGGATGCGCCGGCGCGCGAAACACCGAAGACGCGGGCCCGCTTTCCAGCCGTTGCCCGGCATACATGATCATCACCCGATCCGCGATCGACGACAGCAGCCCCAGATCATGGGTGATCATCACGATGGTCACCCCCAACTCGCGCCGCATCTTGTCAAGCAGCTCCATGATCTGCGCCTGCACCGTCACATCCAGCGCCGTTGTCGGCTCATCGGCGATGATCAACGCCGGTTTCAGCACCAGCGCCATCGCGATCATCACCCGCTGACGCATCCCGCCGGAAAACTGATGCGGATAATCATCCAGCCGCGCCGTGGCATTGGCGATGCCCAAAAGGTCCAGCATCTCGGCCGCCCGCGCCCGTGCTGCGGGCTTGGTCACGGCCTCATGGGTGTGGATCACTTCGGTGATCTGATTGCCGATGGAATAATAGGGATGCAGGCTGGACATCGGGTCTTGAAACACCATGCCCACCTGCTTGCCCCGCAGGGCCCGCAGATCATCCTGGCTCATCTTCAACAGATCGCGCCCGTTGAAAAGACACTCGCCTTCGATCTGAACCCCCGGCAACAGGCCCATGATTGCCTGCGTCAAAACACTTTTGCCCGAGCCAGACTCGCCCGCGATGCCGAAAAGACTGTTTGCCTCAACCTTGAAGGAAATATCCTTTGCCGCAAGGATCACCCCGTCTTCGGTTGGAATACGGATCGTGATGTTGCGCGCCTCTAGCAGTGACATCGGTGTGCGGCCTCGCCATCAAGAATAGAAAAAACGCGCCGCAAGATCGCTCTTGCGGCGCGTTTTGGATGTTAGCGCTCGATCCAGACGTTGGTCCAATCGCCATTGGCACCCAAAGCATAGGGCTGGAAGTTCTTGACCGCCTCGCTGTGGTAAACCACGACGTTTTGCGAGATGAGCGGGGCAACAGGCGCATCTGCCATCACCATTTCGTCCACCTCACCCCAGAGCTTGGCCGCCTCATCCGCGCTGGTGGCGTTGATTGCTTCGGTTGCTTTGGCGTTGGCGGCGTCATTGTTGTAATCGGTGTAGTTATAGGTTTGGTGCCGTCCGTCAAAGCTGAACTGCGGCTGGAACACCGAGCGCGCAGCGCCACCGGCCCAATCGGGCGACCAGCTGACCGGGGCGATGTCCCATCCGCCGGTCTTGGTGTTTTCGACGCTGGTCATGAACTTGGAATAGTAATCCCCCGCCGAGACCGGGATCAATTCCAACTCAATCCCTGCCGCTTTGAAGGCGGCCTGAATCGTCTGGGCAATCGCGGGCTCATTGTTCAGATCGCGGAACGGCATTTTCAGCTTGAGCGCATCGGTCAGGCCAGCTTCGGCCAACAAGGCCTTGGCCTTTTCAGGATCGCCCTTGCTGTCAACCGAAGGGTAAGGCGAAAAGTCGTGATAGCCCAACAGTCCCCGCCCAAGGATGCCGTTTTGCGGCGCGGCCACAAAGGGTCCACCAAGCTGCTGCACGATGGCCGCCTTGTCGATGGCATAGTTGATCGCCTGACGCACCCTGACATCGCGCAAGATGCCATTGTTGTTGTCGCTGACTGTGTTGATGAACAAGAACGACGTGCGACCCGTCGCAATCGCCATCACCTTGTCGTCTCCCGCTGCCTGAAGGCTGGGCAACAGCGCGGGCGGCACCAGAATGTCAAACAGCATATCGGCGTCGCCAGCCTGCAATTGCTGAATGGCCGCATCCGGCTGTGCCCCAAATGTCAGGTCGATCTCATCGACATAGCCTTTGCGCAACGGATCGCTGGCGGCATTCCAGGACGGGTTGCGCACCAGTTTCAGCATCGAATCGGGCACATATTCAGCAACCTTGTAGGGCCCGGACGAGATGAACGCGGCCCGGTATTCGGGACCGTCAGGCATATAATCCAACACTTCAACCGGCGCAGGGGCGGCAGCCGAAAGCGAAAGCATGTAAACGAAATCGCCGGCCTTTTCCTTGAGCTTGATGGTGATGGTCTTGTCATCGGGGGTCTCGATGCCCGAAATGTCATTGCCCTCGATATAGGCCTTCATCGCCTCGACGGTTGGCTCGACCTTGGCGAAACCGTCGCAGAACGTATCATAGCCCTCGATCAGCGAGATATAATAGGTCAGGAAAGGCGACCCCAGCACCGGGTTGCACATCCGTTTCATGCCACGCTCGAAATCCGCAGCCGTGATGGCGCGGGCACCCGATGGTGTGTCCCAGGTCACCCCGTCGCGCAGCGTCAGCGTATAGGTCAGCCCATCCGCCGAAGGTTGCGGCACCTCGGTTGCAAGATCGCCCTGCGGTGCGATCCGGATTTTTTCATCCGTCGAGGCCTCATAGCTGATCAAGGTGCGCGTGGTGGCGCGGGTGAAATTATTGGCGGTGACAGTGCCAAGGCTGGTCGGATCGAAATGGTCCAGATCGCCCGAGCCCAGAATCTTGAGCGTGCCGCCCATGGTGCCCTCGGCAAAGGCCGGAAGGGCTGCGCTCAGGCACAGCGCCGCAATGCCCATATTCATGGCGGTCAGCAACCGCCGGTTCAAGAAAATTCCCACGAGGTTTCCTTTCTTTGTATCCAATATGTCGACAAGTTTGACGGTAATTTCCCTTAAGTCAATATGTTTGTCGTCTGAAAAACGAAACTTTGTCGGGCCAGGTTCGGGGCGGCCTTTTGCAGGGATGACAGCTGCGGCAGGGCGCTAGCCCAAGGTTCCGCGTTGACCAAGCATCGCAAAGATCTGGTCGCGGTCGTCATGCACCAAAAGCAGCGCCAGATCGCCCGGCTGCACCAGATCAAGGATCATTTCGGCACCAACCGCGGGCCTGTCGGCGGCCAAGATCTGATCGGCGCGCAGACCCAGCTCAAGACAGCGTTGCCGCATCAGGGCGGGCACATCGCCCAAAGACCTGCCGCGCAGGTATTTCGGGTTTTCCGCCACCACCACCACATCGGGGCGCAGCGCAAAGGCACCGCTGACAAGGCCGCGAATATCCTCATCCGAGCGATCCCCGGCATGGCTCAAGAGCACAAAGCGGCGTTTGGCCGGCAGCGCCGCCAGCGCCGAAGTGACTGCCGCGATAGAATGCGGGTTATGCGCGAAATCGACAAAGACCCGCGCGCCATTGACCGAAAACGCATTGGCGCGGCCGGGATTGTCGGCAGGATCGCTGCGAAAACTGGCCAGAACCGCGCGAATGGGCGCATCCTCCAGCCCCAAGGCCCGCGCAGCCAGCGCCGCCGCCAAAGCGTTTTCGATGTTATAGCGCGCAGCGCCGCCAAGGCTCAGCGGCACATCCGCCGCCGCGATCAACGCCACTTCGGTGGCCCCGTCCGACAGCATCAGGCTGCCACCCTGATACCAGCCACAGGCCCGGCCAGCGGCGCGTGCGGCCACAATCAGCGGATTGGCCGGATCAAGCGAGAACCACACCGGCTGCATACCCAAAGGTGCCGCCGCCACCACCAAAGCATCATCGGCATTCAGCACCAACTGCCCGCCCAAACGCAACGCGCGGTGAACCGACAGCTTCACCTGCGCCAAATCCTCGACGGTGTTGATGCCGTATTGGCCAAGGTGATCTGACGCCACATTGGTGACCACCGCCGCCTGCGCATGACCCACCGGCAGGCCACGCCGCAAGATGCCGCCGCGTGCCACCTCGAGCACCGCCAATTCCAGCCGGGGATCGCGCAGCAACAGCCGCGCCCCCGCCGGGCCAGCGTAATCGCCCTTTTCCAGCACCTCATCGCCGACCTTGACGAATTCGGTCGAGGACAGGCCCGAGATCACCCCCGCCGCCCGCCCCATCGCCGCAATCAGCCGCGTGGTGGTGGTCTTGCCATTGGTTCCGGTCACCAGCGCCACCGGAATGTCATTCACCGCCGTCCAATCGGGCTGCGCCGGCAGATCGTCGATGGCCCAAGTGACGGCCCCTGCGCCATGGCCAAAGGTCACCCAATCATCATCCAAAAGTCGGTCCAGCCCGCGGGCTTCGGCCTTGTCCGCCAAGGCGCGCAAGGCGGGATTGGCCTCATGCGCCATGATCGCGCGCAGATCGGCCAGCAGCACAGGCATGTCTGGTGCCGCGCGCCCCAGCAACGCACAAGCGCAAAGATACCACGCCGCTTCAATGACATAGGCGCCAGTGAACAGCCGATCTATTGGGGCCGCGAGATAAAGGCTGACCCCGCCGTCAAAGGGCCGCAGCACCGTTGCAGCCGCATCCCATTCCAACCCCGCCAACAGTTGCGCCAGATAGTCGGGCCAAGCCTGCAAAACGCGGTCGCGCAGCAGGCCTTCGCACAGCGCATCGCCCACAGCTCCCGGCTGGCGGCCATAAAGGTTTGGCCCCAGCAGGCGGCGGCAGCCGTCCAGCACCAGTGCGGGATCCTCGGGCAGCGGGATCACCAGCGCCTGTTTCAGCCAATCGGAACGGGTCATTGCAGATCAATCAGCCTCTTCGTTCACGCCGCGCGCCAGCCGCACGCC